>JBEKKY010000097.1:0-10497 GCA_050010475.1 Acidobacteriota bacterium
TTTGGCTGCTAGAAAATGTTCTCCGGCCTCGAGACAATCTTCTCAAAGGCGCAGACTGTAGTCGAGATCGCGGAGACCATTTTCTCCGCTGTCTAGAACTTAGTCTGGACGATCAAGACAACGTTCTTCGTCGTGTAGAATATAGTCGGCGTAACCCAGACACTTTTCTCAGAAGCGGAACCCATTTTCTACGCATCTGAGACCGGTTTCTCCATTACGGAGAAGATCCTCGGCGAAGTGCTGGCTGCGTTCGCGCATCCCTCCAATCGGATTATCCGGAGGCCCATAATAATTTTGCTTGATTCAAGAGAAGGTGGAGATTATTTGACGCTTTATTGGTTCAAAGATGATTGCTGAATATTAGCCTTTCTCCGGCCCCTTGACCGCTTTTTATTTCGCCTGAGCCATCTTTGCCGCAGCCGCCTTCCTCTTTTTCCAGGCTTCTTTCATTGCCAGGCTTAATGCCTTTTTCTGTGCGTCAGTCTTTGTTCTTACCTTCGCACTGGCAGGAGCTGGCTTCTTTGCCTAGGTTTTCTTTTTGGCCCAATATTCTCGCATCCTCTGCGCCTGGGCCTTTCTTTCAGCCGCAGTTCGAGTTCGTCACAAGCAGTATTGCCTTTCTGTCCCTGGTTGTGACTTTTTGTTGACAACGGCATCAAACTCCTTACAATGTCCCCTTTTGTCCAAACCATGTCTTTCAATGGCTTGGAGGTGTCGTTCGTGAAAATGACTGTCCGGGAAGCATCCAAGCTGTTTGATGTCTCCGAAAAAACGATTTACCGGTGGATAGAGCAGAAGAGCCTGCCTGCATACAGGATCAACAAGCAATTCCGGTTTAACCAGACCGAGCTGCTCGAATGGGCGGCAGCCGGCCGGACAAGCTTCTTGCCGGCCCTCCTCGGCGAGCCGGACTCCGGCTCAGCACCGCTCCCCGACCTCGTTCAGGCGCTGGCCGCCGGCGGAATTCACTACAGGGTTGGAGGAAAAGACCGCGATTCCGTGCTGCGGAGCGTGGTCGAGCTGCTTCGGCTCCCGGATCACGTGGATCGGGAGTTCCTGCTCGAAGTGCTGTTGGCGCGCGAGGCGCTGGGTTCCACCGGGATCGGCGACGGGATCGCCATTCCGCACGCCCGCAACCCGATCGTGCTGAATGTCGAGCGTCCGACCGTCACGTTGTGTTTTCTTGAAAGCCCGGTGGATTTCGTTGCACTGGACGGCCTGCCGGTTGCAGTTTTATTCACGCTAATCAATCCCACGGTTCGCGCCCACCTTCATTTCCTTTCACGCCTGGCCTTTGTCCTCAACGACAAAGCTTTCCGGGATGTGTTGAAGCGGCAGGGTTCCCGGGATGAAATTTTTTCGGAAGCCCGCCGTGTCATCCAAGGACTGACGTAGTTCCGATTTCGCTGAAGAGATACAGATGCTCCTGGTTTTATCATCGGTTGCGGTCCAGCTTCTCTGCGGCATTGCCGCGCTGCTTCTTCGCCGCAACAACCGCGCAGCCTCCGTCATCGGAGCCGCCGGGCCGGTTGCGGCGTGCGTGGTCGGGCTAATCCCCGCAATCGAAGCTCTATCAGGAACCCGGATCGTCCCGGTTCAGATTCCCTGGAACATGCCGCTGGGCACAATCTCGCTCGGGCTAGACGGGATTTCGGCTCTCTTCCTGGTCCCGATACTCGGGCTGGGGGCGCTGTCCGCGGTGTATGGAACCGGATACCTGCAGCCCTATTCCGACCGCAGATCCCTCGGCTCTTCCTGGTTTCTGCTTAACGTACTGAATGCCAGTATGGTGATGGTCGTGCTGGCCCGCAGTGTTCTCCTCTTCCTTCTGGCGTGGGAGGTGATGTCGCTTTCGTCCTTCTTCCTGGTGGCTTTTGAAAATGACAAAGACGAGGTCCGGCAGGCAGCGTGGACCTACCTGATCGCCACGCACCTCGGCACCTCCTTCCTGCTGGTCATGTTTCTCCTGCTCGGACGAAATGCAGGCGCACTCGATTTTGACCGGCTGGGCGGCATGACTCCCGCGCTTGCCGGATTGTGTTTCGTGCTGGCTGTTGTCGGATTCGGAACGAAAGCCGGAATTTTCCCCTTTCACGTATGGCTGCCGGAAGCGCATCCGGCCGCGCCCAGCCATGTGTCAGCCCTGATGTCGGGAGTGATGATCAAGACCGGCATTTACGGAATGCTGCGAACCCTGACCTTTCTCGGCCCGCCTCAACTGTGGTGGGGATTCTCGCTGATCGCCCTGGGACTGACCTCCGGTGTCGTGGGCGTGCTGTTCGCGATGGCGCAGCACGATTTGAAAAGGCTGCTCGCCTATCACAGTGTCGAGAACATCGGGATCATTGTGACGGGGATGGGGCTTGGGCTTCTAGGGATCAGCCTCGGTTTCCCCGCTCTCACGGTGCTCGGATTCGCCGGCTGCCTCCTGCACGTCGTCAATCATGCGATGTTCAAAGGCCTCCTGTTCATGGCTGCCGGCTCCGTCGCTCAGCGGACCCACACGCGAGAAATCGATCACCTTGGGGGCTTGATCAAAAAGATGCCCTGGACCGCGGCGACCTTCCTCGTGGGCGCCGTTGCAATCTCCGGTTTGCCGCCTCTGAACGGCTTTGTCAGCGAGTTCCTGATTTATACCGGCGCCTTCAAAGGCGCCGGCTCGGTCAAAAACGGAAGCGCCGTGGCGCTGCTCGCGGTGATCGCCGGGCTTGCGCTGATCGGGGGGCTGGCCACCGCATGCTTCTCGAAAGCGTTCGGGATCGTGTTCCTCGGCGAACCGCGTTCCGAACATCCCTCGCATGCGTACGAATCCGGGAAGAGCATTCTTTTCCCGATGGTGCTTCTGGCGGCCGGCTGCCTCGCGGTCGGGCTGGCGGGTTTCCAGATCGTTCGGGCAATGTCATTTGTGCTGGCGGGGATCATTCCGTCCAACCCGGCGGAGATCCGGACGGAGCTGCTCCTTGCTTCCGGCTCCCTGTGGTCCTTCACCTGCGGAGCCCTCGCGATTCTTGCCCTGATTGCGCTGCTTGCCTTTTTCCGTGGGCGGCTCCTTTCGGGCCGCACGGTAAGGGAAGCCGGTACCTGGGATTGCGGATATGTGAAGCCGACGGCCCGGATGCAATACACCGCTTCGTCTTATGCGCAGCCGATCATTGACTTGTTCAACGTATTCCAGCGCGGGCGGAAGCGTATCAAAGCGCCGAAGGGATATTTCCCGGCAAGCGCCTCTTTCGAAACTCTGACGCTGGACACCTCGCAGGAGCATGTCTACCGCCCTATTTTTGAAGGGGTGGAAGGGATGCTCGCAAAACTGAAAGTGATGCAGCACGGACGAATCCAGCTGTATGTCCTCTACATTGTGCTTACCCTGGCCGTGCTGCTGTTCTGGAAGCTGAGGTGAGGGAAAGCAACCGGATTTGGACGCAAATTTTCACGGGTTTTAGCGGATCTGTGAAGATCTGTGGAAACCCGCGTCCGAACTTTGCAGAAGCAAAATGGAAATGAGCGTACAGTCCATCATTCACCCGGTTCTGGCACTATTAATTTCGCCGTTGCTCCTTGGCGTCATCAATCGCGTCAAAGCTGTCTTTGCCGGGAGGACGGGACAGCCGCTGCTCCAGTCCTATTACGACATTGCGAAACTCCTTCGCAAAGGGGCCGTCTACAGCACTACCAGTTCCTGGGTCTTCAGGGCCGGCCCGGTCGTGGGACTCGCTTCCGTCCTGGTCGCGCTCGCAATCATCCCCTTCGGCGGCGTTCATGCCCTCCTGCAATTCCCGGGCGATCTCCTCCTGCTTGCATACGTGCTCGGGCTGATGCGTTTCTTCACGGTGATCGCCGCGCTGGACACGGGATCGGCTTTCGAAGGAATGGGCGCCAGCCGCGAAGTCCATTTCTCGGCATTAGCCGAACCCTGCTTTCTTCTCTGTCTGGCCGCTGTGGCATGCAAAACCCACAGCATTTCGCTTTCCGTTATGGTCCCGGGCGTGAACCTGGATGTCTGGGCGGAGGAAGGACCTGCGCTGGCGATGGTTGCGGTGGCGCTGATGACCGTTCTGCTTGCGGAAAATGCGCGCATCCCGATTGACGATCCGAACACGCACCTGGAACTCACGATGATCCACGAGGTGATGGTGCTGGATCATTCCGGCCCGGACTTGGCCTTCATTCTATATTCCGCCGCGCTGAAGCTTTGGGTCATGGGAGCGCTGCTGGTCGGGATCGTGCTGCCGGTGCACACCGGGAATCTGTTGGTGGACATTCCGGCCGCGCTGCTTGGCATGGTTGTCCTCGCGATCCTCATTGGAGTGATTGAATCGACGATGGCGAGGCTCCGGTTGCTCCACATCCCTCAACTCCTGGCGGGAGCGGGAGTAATCGCGGTGGTCGCGCTCATCCTGATCCTGAGGTGATGAACATGCACAAATGGCTTGAACTCGCGACCGTGCTCCTCTTCCTCACGAATCTTGCAATGCTCGGATTGAGCGAGTTGGGCGCTTGCGTGCGCACGGTCGCGATCCAGGGAATCCTCCTGGGAATCTTCACCCTGATCGTGCGGGAAGACGGGCTCTCCGTTCGCCTGCTTCTTCTCAGCGTATTGAGCATTGGCTTGAAAGGTTTTGTTTTCCCTTTCCTGCTCCTTCGCAGCATCCGCGAGGCCGGAATCCGGCGGGAGGTTGAGCCGTTTGTCGGCTACGTTACTTCCATCATTGCGGGCCTGGCGATGCTGGCCGTCTCGATGTGGATGGCGGCGCAGATCCCGGTGCCCTGGACTGCGATGTCTTCGTTTCAGATCCCAGTGGCGCTCTCGACAATTCTCACCGGGCTTTTTCTTGTCGTCAGCCGGCGAAAGGCACTGAACCAGGTCATCGGCTATCTCGTCTTCGAGAGCGGGATCTATATGTTTGGCATCACCGCGGTCGGGGAGATCCCGTTTCTTGTCGAGCTGGGAGTTTTGCTGGACGTGTTCGTAGCCGTGTTTGTCATGGGGATCGCGATGAATCACATCAACCGCGAATTTGATCACCTTGATGCCGATCAGCTCAGCTCGTTGAAAGGCTAGGCATGAATGACACCCTTCTGATCGTATTGCTGCTCATCGTTCCCTGCGCGGGGGGCGCCATCTGCGCTGTCTTGCCGGGGCACCGGCGGATCCTTGCGGCCATGTGTGCGACCGTCGGGATCTGGGCGCTGACTGCAATCGCTGTCTGCTTCCGGACTTTCTCAAGCGGCCCGCTCCAGGCGGTCGAGGGAGTGTTCTACCTGGACGCGCTTTCCGCCTACCACCTTTGTGTGATGATGCTGGTCTTCGCGGCCGCCTCCGTGTTTGCCTTCGGATATTTCAGCGACGAATTCGAAGCTGGGCGCGTTGCGCAGCGCGGGCTGCGCCAGTATGCCGGGCTATGGTGCGGTGCCCTGGCCGCGATGACGCTGTCGCTGATTTCAAACAATCTCGGGATCATGTGGGTCGGGATCGAAGCCACGACGCTTCTCACGGCGTTCCTGATCTGCATTCCAAGGAAGCGCGCTTCCCTCGAGGCGATGTGGAAATACCTGATGATCTGCTCAGTCGGGGTCGCATTTGCTTTCCTGGGAACCCTGATTATCGCAACTTCCTCGGCCGGCACTCACCTGGGTCTTTCCAGAGCGCTCCTCTGGACGGAGCTGCTGAACCGGGCGTCCGCACTTAATCCGAAGCTGCTGAAGATGGGATTCCTTTGCCTTCTCGTCGGGTACGGAACCAAAGCCGGACTCGCGCCCATGCACAGCTGGCTTCCGGATGCGCACAGCCAGGCCCCGGCGCCCGTCTCCGCCATCTTTTCCGGATTCATGCTCAATGCGGCGTTGTACTGCATTATGCGGTACGTTCCGATTGTTGAAAAAGCGACCGGGAACGCCGGCTGGAGCCTGCAGCTGCTCACGTTTTTCGGGATCGTCTCTATCCTGGTGGCCGCGGCCTTCATCATCTTTCAGCATGATGTGAAGAGGCTTCTCGCCTATCACAGCGTGGAGCACATCGGGATTATCACGCTTGCGTTCGGGTTCGGGGGGCTGGGAACTTTCGCGGCTCTCTTCCACACCCTGAACCACTCGATCTGCAAAACTCTTTCCTTCTTTGCTGCCGGACGGCTCGGTCAGACATACGGCACGCATGACATGACAAAGATGTCCGGATCGGTCGCGGCGGCGCCAGTATGGGGAACGGGCCTGTTCGGCAGCCTGCTCGCACTGATCGGAGTGGCGCCGTTTGCGATTTTCATGAGCGAGTTCCAGGTGCTGAAAGCGGCCGTCGACCGTCATGCGACGCTCGGCATGATTCTGTTTCTGGGTGGAAGTGGAGTGGTATTTGTCGGGGCGCTCCGGCACGCGATTGCGATGGCGTGGGGCAAGCCCGGCAAACTCGCGGTGCCGGAAAGGACGGGGGCGGTCGAGAAGTTCCTGGCGTTTGCGCCAATGGTGGTTTTGCTTGTGCTTGGACTTTGGATCCCCGGCCCGCTCCTGCATATATTGCGGCAAGCCGCCCTGGTCCTGCAAAAATAATGGAATCGCGGATCTTTACGGATAGATCCGTGGCAATCCGTGAAGATCCGCGGTTGATAAATTATGACTCAAGCTTGTGTAATTCATAATTGCGAAGCTGTCCCGCTGTCGAGAATTCCCCTGCTCTCCATATCGGAATTCCGCGACGCCGTGATCGAAGCGATTGCCGCAGGCGCACGGCTGACCTCCTTTTTCGGCCGGCCATCCGGAAAATCCATTCGCCTCCTTGCAATCCTCGCTTGGGATGAATCCGCCACGCTCGCCCTGCTTGCCACCGACGTGGGGAATTCCTACCCGTCCCTGACGCCCGATTGCACCCAGGCGCACTGGTTTGAACGGGAGATTGCCGAACAGTGGGGAATCACTCCTGCCGGGCATCCCTGGCTCAAACCGATCCGCTTTCATCCCCCCTGCCGGTCAGGCAACGTTTCTTCCAAGGGCACGAGCCAACCGGTCGGCATGGCCGACTTCTTCCAGGTGAGCGGGGCCGAGATCCACGAAGTGGCCGTCGGCCCGGTTCATGCGGGAATCATCGAGCCGGGCCATTTTCGTTTCCAGTGCCATGGCGAGAATGTCTACCACCTGGAAATCTCGCTGGGATATCAGCACCGCGGTGTGGAGCAGGGGCTGACGGAGCGGCCCGTGAAACGCAGGATCCACCTGATCGAAACCATCGCCGGCGACACGACCGTCGGCCACACAATCGCTTACTGCCATGCGGTGGAAGTGCTATCCGGATGCCAGTCGCCTGCACGAGCGATGTTTCTGCGCGGCATCGCGCTCGAACTCGAACGGCTGGCGAACCACACGGGAGATCTCGGCGCGCTCGCGGGGGACGTGGGTTACCTTCCGTCGATGTCGTATTGCGGAAGAATCCGAGGTGATTTCCTCAATATGACCGCGCTTCTATGCGGGAACCGGTTTGGGCGCGGACTGGTCCGGCCGGGCGGAATCAATGTGGAACTGGAGGAGTCCCGGATCAAAGAGCTGCTGAACCGTCTTGATAAAGCATCGGCGGATCTGATCCCGGCCGTGGAACTGATGCTTAGGTCTCCTTCGGTTCTTGCCCGTTTCGAAGGGGCGGGCGAGATCACGCGACAGACGTGCAGGGATCTGGGGCTGGTGGGCCCAATGGTGAGGGCGTGCGGCGAGCGGCGCGACATCCGGCAGGATTTCCCGAGCGGGGTTTTCAGGTTTGCCCAGATCCCGGTTTCCACCTGGCACACCGGCGATGTCTTTTCGCGGGCGCTCGTCCGCTGGCTGGAGATACAGCGGTCGATTCAATTCATTCGCGATCAGCTGAATGCGATTCCGGAGGGTGCCTGCCGTGCCGAAGTCGGAGAGCTTCCATCCGAATCAATGGTGGTTTCGCTGGTGGAAGGGTGGCGGGGAGAGATCTGTCATGTTGCCACAACCGGCGGGAACGGCGGGCTGGCGCACTATAAGGTTGTCGACCCCTCGTTCCACAACTGGTTCGGGCTTGCGATCGCGCTGCGCGGCCAGCAGATTTCCGATTTCCCGCTGTGCAACAAGAGCGTGAATCTGTCTTATTGCGGCCACGATTTATGAGGTGAATGATGTCGAGTGTCCTGAATGTGCGGATTCATCAGAAGAAGCGCACCATCGCTTATCCGGATGCCGAGCCGCAGCTCCCGGACAGGTTTCGCGGCCGGCCGCGGATTGAAGGATCGCGCTGCCCCGCCGGCTGCGCTTTGTGCGTGGAGAACTGCCCTACCGATGCCATTGCGGCAGGATCGAAAGGCCTGTCGATGGATCTCGGCAGGTGCCTGTTCTGCGGGGAATGCGCCGCAGTGTGTCCTGCGAAAGCGATCACCCATACGCGAGATTACCGCCTCGCTGTAAGGAGGCGCGGGGAACTGGTCCTGGGCAGCGAAGAGTTGCGGCTGGCATCGGCGCTCCAGGACGAATCGCTCCGGCTGTTTGGCCGTTCGCTGAAATTGCGCGAGGTGAGCGCCGCCGGGTGCAACGCCTGCGAGGCGGATGTGAATGTGCTCGGAACAATCGTCTATGATCTTGGCCGGTTCGGGATCCAGTTTGTGGCTTCGCCGCGTCATGCGGACGGGATATTGGTTACCGGGTGCGTGAGCCGCAACATGCTTCTCGGGTTGAAGAAGACTTACGAGGCGGTGCCGGATCCGAAGATTGTGATCGCGGCAGGCGCCTGCGCAATTTCGGGCGGTCCGTTCGTCGACCATCCCGAGATACATAATGGTGTCGAATCGATATTGCCGGTGGACCTTTACATCCCCGGATGTCCGCCGCATCCGGTCACGCTGCTGGACGGCCTCCTCCGCCTCCTCGGAAAAATCAATTGATTCTTCAACCACGAAACACATGAAATACACGAACAATCAGCGGCATACTCGCCGGACACACAGGCGCAAACGAAACCGAAAACTGCAACCGCCTGCATTATTGAAAACGGAAGGAAGGGGAGATCAGGTAGGCTGCGCAGACAGCCGCCAGCGCGAGCGCCAACAGATGGGGTAGGGCGGAAAGCGGGGAATCGCCGAAACTCACGAGCCTGTGCATCGCGCCCACTCCTCGTTTATCGCGGATTACCCCCCGATTGCATCGCGCTTTTGAAGGGTTTTTCTGCAGTAGACCCGATCTTTGATTTGCGCTCACATTTCCGTAACCATCGGCGTAATCAGGGGTGTTCGCCCATATCCGGATCGAGGGTGGACATTACCTGGGGGTTGCGCTGGACCATGGTGATCTTCAGGCCACGCATATGGAGCGCCTCGGCCATCTCCAGGCCGAGATAGCCGCCGCCGACAATTACTGCCGTCTTCGGCTGTTGCTCGGCAAGTGCCTGCTTGAGCAGTGAACCGCTGACCAAGTCGTGGACATCGTAGATATTGCGGCTGTCGATACCCTCGAGGGACGGCCGGATCGGTCTTGCCCCGGTGGCGAACAGCAATTGATCGTAGTGCTCCCAGCGTTCCGCGGAGGAGTTCAGATCCTTCACCAGGACCTTCTGCTTGTCCGGGTCGACGAGGGTTACCTCGTGCCTGGTATGCACGTTGATGCTGTATTTATCGCGGAACTCCCGGGGTGTCCTGGCGATGAGCGCATTTTCCCTGTCGACCAGACCGGCGACATAGTAGGGAATACCTCAGGCTGAAAACGATGTATGGGGACCGCGCTCAAATACGGTTATGTCAGTCTCAGGCTGGAGCCTGCGAACCAGAGATGCGGCGCTCATGCCCGCCGCGTCGCCACCTATTACAATGAGCATTTTTTCCTCCTTTGGCCACCCGATAGATCAAAATCAGGCCGCCGTCAGTTGTCTAAGATTTTCTGAATTGTGCCGAGTTCTTGTCAATTTGCCACCAGAATTGCCACCAATGTCGAATCCTATTTTTCGTTTTTCTTATCGCCGGCCCACAATACCCGGAGCCCCATTCCAGCGAGCTGGCCACTCGCAACGCATTTTGCATCTGAACCATGCAGGCGTCATAATTGTTTGAAGCGTTTACTTCAGCTTCTTGGAGGATCCATGTCACAACCTGAACTTATTGTTATCCATAATCCCGGGGCCGGACGCTTTGAATTCCAGAAGGACGGCCACCTTGCCGTGCTGGAATACCACGTGTCCGACGGGAAGATCGTATTCACCCACACTGGCGTCCCTGAGGCCCTAGGAGGACAGGGCATCGGCGCCCTGCTGGCGCGCTCTGGGTTAGATTACGCCCGGGCCCAATCATACGCCGTTGAACCGCTCTGTTCGTTCATTGCCGGGTATATCCGGAAACATCCCGAATATGAGAGTCTGGTAAAGTAAGGCTGGATACACACACAGATCCCTCGCTTACAATTACCCTACTTTAGATGACCAGCACATTTTGAGAAACTTTGGTTCCAGCGCCGCTGCGGGGATCTTGCTATGGATCTCGCAGCTTTTTTTAAGAGGTGTCTTGAAATGCGGTCTCG
>JBEKKY010000098.1:0-10445 GCA_050010475.1 Acidobacteriota bacterium
AAACCACGCGCGACCGGCACATGCTTGAGATGGACAGCATCTATGCAGGCTACGGCTTTGCTTCGCACAAAGGATATCCGACTCTTGAGCATTTGCAGATATTGAAAGATCGCGGGCCCTTGCCAATCCACAGGCGCAGCTTTACGCCTGTTCGCCAGGCATTGGGCCTCGATCCGATCCAGGGTGAATTGTTTTAGGAACAGCAGTCAATATTCAGAATAGTGTTTAAAGATCCATCATTCTGACCGGGAGAGGGCAGCTATGGGAAAAAAAGAAACCAGCAGTACACGAAGGAAATTTGTCAAACAGGTTGCGGCAGGAACCGCGGTCGTTGCTGTGACGGGGACCATTACTTCAGGTTTCTCGGCGCAGGTCACCAAGGAATCTCTTGAATCAAGAATCGACGCACTCGAGAAACGGCTTCAGCCGGTCGAGGATGTACAGGCCATTCAAAGGCTCCAGTATGCCTATAACTATTACGTCGAACATATGATGAAACAAGAAGTAATTGATTGTTTCTCCGACAGTCCTGATGTGCTTCTGGATTGGCTCGAGGGCAAATGGAAAGGTAAGGCTGGGGTACGAAAATACTTCGATGTGACCAAGGTGCCGCCGGTTGGATTCCGGCATCAACTGATCCCGTCAGCCGGTCTCATCACACTCGCTCCGGACGGCAAGACTGCCAAAGGACGATGGTACGCCTTCGGTGGAATCATGACCCCGCTTCCCCAAAAAGAAGGGGATCCGCCGGCATTCAGCCGCCGGTTCATCGATGGCATTTATGAAATGGGGTATATCAAGGAAGATGGCATTTGGAAGATTTTGAGCATCAATTGGATTATTCCGTACGGCGTGAATATCAAAGACGGATGGATAATGCCGGAAGATATCGCCGGTCCCATGCTGAAGGGCCAATCGGCGCCGGGCGGGCCTCAAATGGTCGCCGACGTTCCGATGGATAAAAATGATCTTCGCTATGTCACGGGGTATATCTTCCCGTTCCACTTCAAACATCCGGTGACCGGGAAACCCAGCAGCGAAACGACGCTGAATGCGCGACTGAAACCAATAAAAACGTAAAAATAAAAACCGTGGGGAGCCGGAGCGCCGGCGTCTCGCCGGCTCTCTCATAGCCTATATAGAACAATGCAGGTCGCAAAACGCTGCAAAAGAGCCGGCGAGATGCCGGCGCTCCTGGGGCGAAGATCCGCGGTTGAATAATTACGGCTTCAATACTGCTTTCAACGTCTTTCCTTTTTCGGAATCTTCCGCCGCTTCGTTGATCTTGTCCATTGGATAGAATTTCAACAGGCGGTCGAACGGGAAACGTCCCTGCTTGTACAGTTCGATCAGCTGCGGGATGAACATTTCCGGTATGCAGTCTCCTTCGACGCACCCTTTGATGGTGCGCCCATCCAGGATGTGCTGCATCTCGAGGCTTACTTCCACGCCGACAGGCGCAACGCCGATCAGCCCGCAGGTTCCGCCCATCATGAGCGAGTCAACCGCCTGACGGAAGACTTTTGGAATTCCTGTGCATTCGAGCGTATACTCAATTCCTCCACCTGTAAGTTTCCGTATTTCGTCGACCGCGTTTGTCTTTACCGAATTGATGATGTCCGTGGCACCGAATTCCTTCGCCAGCTTGAGCCTGTCATCCAGGATATCGACTCCGATGATCTTCGTGCAGCCGCTCACCACAGCCGCCATGATTGCGCTGAGCCCTACCGATCCGATTCCGAAAATTGCGATGGAGGAACCAGGCGACGCCTTCAGGGTATTGATGACTCCGCCCGCGCCGGTCTGAATCCCGCATCCCATCGGACTCAGGATTTCCAGCGGAACATCCGAGCGGACTTTTGCAATGCTTCGTTCTCCTACCAGCGCGTGCGTACCGAAGGTGGATTGCCCGAAGAAGGAACCGTAGATCGTCTCGCTCCCCTTTTTCATGGTTGCCGAGCCGTCGGGGCGTCTTCCGCCGAAATTCAACCTTCTGAATTCTGTGCACCATCCGGGTTTCCCCTTCTTGCATGCCGGACAAGAGCCGCAGGACATAAAACTCGTTGCCACATGGTCACCGGGCTTTACTTTGGTTACCTGGGATCCTACCTTCTCGACAACTCCCGCCCCCTCGTGACCGAACACTCCCGGCAACGGTATCGGCAAAAACTGCATACGGGCGACCAAATCCGTATGGCACAGACCCGAGCTTACGATCCGCACCAGAACCTCGTCAGCCTTCGGTTCATCAAGCTCGACATCCTCAATAACGAACGGTCCACCCTTCACGCGCACTACAGCTGCTTTAATCTTCATGATAAACCTCCGTATGTTTGTTCATATCCTGCCGCCGAACCCGGTATCGGCCCTTGTCGAAAAACCCAGTGCTCCATTTTGTGGCGACCCTTACTTATAGGACATTCCGCTTCGCGACACAACCATAGATTGACAGGTGGACGATGCAGGATTAACTTACGTGAACGAGGCGGATGATGGCTGCCCGCCTCAATCGAGCAAATGCAAAAAAGTGAGGGAAAATGAAGATTAAAGCTTTTGCGTCTCTAATCCTGATCCTTTCCATGCTCTCTCTGATTGACACTTTCTCTACCGCTTCGGCAAAGGATGAAGTAGTACTGCCGAACATTCCCCGGATCAGCGCGGAAGATTTAAGGCAAATGATCGACAAGGGGGCCGACTTCGTGACACTGGATGTGCGGGATACCGGCAGTTATGAAGCCGGGCATATTAAAGGCGCCGTCAACATCTATTACGATCCAACCGCCGATCCGACGGACCGGCAAATGATGCTGATCGCGCTTCCCATGGACAAATTGATCGTGACGTATTGCGATTGTACGGACGATGCCAGCAGCGCCAAGATTGCCGACGAACTTTACAAGCTGGGTTATGATCGCGACAAAGTGAAGGTATTGAGCGGAGGGTCGCTTCGCTGGGTGGAACTAAAATACCCAATGGTCAGTAAGAAGTAGTCTGTGGAAATTACGAATTATGAATGACGAATTACGAATGGAAAATTCGTAACTCGTCATTCGTCATTCGTATTTTTTTTAAACGCCCCAGCCTACGCCTGCACGAGCCACAGACGCCCCTGAGACATCCACGATCGCAGCACCACCGTCAACCATTAGAACCGCGCCGGTAATGAATGCCGCATCATCGCTGGCCAGGAACGAGCAGGCTCCTGTCATCTCATCAGGTGTTGCAGCCCTCCGCAACGGCACTGATTCGGCCAGTACTTCAAACGCATCCCTCTTGATCGCCTGCGACAGGCCTTTCATCGCGTTGGTCAGCATCTCTGTTCTGGTCGCCCCGGGAGCGACGACATTGCTCCGGATTCCTTTGGGACCGTATTCCAGAGCACACTGAAGGGCCAACTGAATGAGTCCGCCCTTGGATGCGCAGTATGCCGGCATGGACGGCAGGCACCGGACTCCGGCAAGAGAAGCGATGTTGACGATCGACCCGCCGCCCTTCTTGATCATCTCGGGGATCGCGGCTCTCATGCACAAGAACGGCCCATTCAAATTTACATCCAATATCTTCTTCCAGAGGGCGATGTCGATGTCCACAATGCTTCCGCCGGGATCAATCCCTGCATTGTTCACCAGAACGTCGATCTTTCCCCCGAATTTCACAGTCGTAGCGACCATTTTCTGAACGTCATCCCAGTTTGTCACGTCGCCCGGGCACGTTACCACCCTTCCCGATGGCAGCGATTTGGCAACGCCTTCCAGCAGATCCTTTTGAATATCGCTGATGACTATCTTCGCTCCGTCGTCGACGAAGCGTTTTGCGATCGCAGCGCCTATGCCCCTGCCGCCTCCGGTGATAAGTGCTACCTTCCCGTCAAGTTTACTCATATTGTTCTCTCCTCGATTTTTATTAACAGAGCCCTTATAAGTGGCTCAGATGGTGCGGAGCCTGCGCCAATGTCAGGTTCGTCTAACAAACATTAATGCCTTGCGTCGGCGATTTTTAGCACATTCCCAACCGCGACACAAGCAGTGTATCAGTTTCACGCGCTGCAAGCTTGCGTACTTCCGTAGCCGGTGCTAAAAGTAACACCCTTATCGGAGGTAGAGCCACAGGCTGAAATGCAGTCACAACCTTTCCTGCAATTGATACGGATCGCTCTGCGGGCCAATAATCGAATCCTGTTTCGCAACACGAACTGGACATTACTCCGGAATCAAAACTGGGCTTTGATCGGAGGCAACGGATCGGGCAAAACGCTTCTGGCTCGCGCCCTTGCGGGCGAGGTGCCCGTTGTAAAGGGCGAAATACGCTACAACTTCCGCCTGCCCGACGGAAAGCTTCCCGAAGATAGCGTTCGACTGGTTTCGTTTGAACTGCAGAAGGCGGTCGCAGGGGACGCGCCGGCCGCCGCCCGCTGGTTCAGCCTTGAACAAGATGAAGCGCCCTCAGTTTGCGACTTCCTATCCCAGGAAAGCGTCGAAGAGATTAATCCCTTTGAGGTGGAAGCCCGCAGGGAACAGCCGCCGCGTGCATTTCGGCAATACCGTCAGAGGATCCTGGACCTTCTGCAGATCCAATCTTTGCGGAACCGTTCTCTTCCCTCTTTATCGAATGGGGAAATGCGGAAAATCCTGCTGGCCCGGGCATTGCTCCGAAAGCCTCGGCTCTTGATTCTCGATGATGTTTTTGCCGGACTTGACAAGAAATACCGAACGTACCTGAAACAGATTCTCGAGAAGCTGATGAAGCGCGGATCTGTGCGGGTTCTGCTTGTTAATCCGCTTCCGGATGAATTGCCCAAAAGCATCACGCACATGCTTTGTGTCGGAAATTGCAGGGTGGTTGCGCAAGGATCTCGAACAGAAATGATGCGCCATCCCCACGTGCTCCATCTGTTTCAATCGGCCAGAGCGCCGGAAGTCCGCCGCACAACCGGCACACACTTCAGCCGTGGAAAACCTGATAAAGCGAATGAGGAATTGGTGAAGCTGGAAGGCGCATCGGTCCGATACAACGGACGGGATATCCTTTCACGCATTCATTGGACGATCCGGCGCGGCGAAAGCTGGGCACTGATCGGCCCGAACGGCTCCGGCAAAAGCACTCTCCTCAGCATCATCAGCGGAGATAATCCGCAGGCCTATGCAAACGCCGTGCATATTTTCGGCCGCCGCAGAGGCAGCGGTGAAAGCGTATGGGACATTAAAAAACGCATTGGATTCATTTCTTCAGAGCTGCACCTGCATTTTCCCGAAGATCAAACATGCCTCGAGACCGTGATTTCCGGATTCCACGAATTCAGCGGCTGCTATCGCCGGCCATCGTCAGAACAGCGCATCGCCGCCCGGCACATTCTTCGCCGTTTCGGCCTCCTCAAGTCAGCAGTTCAGCCTTTTGGTTCACTGTCAGCCGGATCCCAGCGAATGGTTCTTTTGGCAAGAGCCTTGGTAAAATCTCCCGATCTGCTGCTCTTGGACGAGCCCTGTCAAGGACTCGATCTGGCTCACCGTACCACTTTTCTCCGGATCATCGAATCTCTGATTCAACAACAGGTCACAACAATCGTCTATGTCACCCACCGGCCCGATGAGATTCCTGAAGGGATTCAACGGCTGCTGAAACTGAAAAATGGCCGCGCAATTAAATCGGAAAGGATTGCAAGTGCCGGAAAGAGGGGGTGATGAAGATCGAAACCATTCTCCTAAGCCAGCATCCAACAGAAATAGTCCGCTTTTCCCGGCCACGCCTTTGTTTGTCTCCATCCTGCTTGCCACGGGGCTGGCGGCTGCAATTCGGTTGCTTGTTCGGAGTTTTTCAATAAAATCAACGCGGGTACCATTGCATTAATGGAAGGGGTCAAAGGAAATGAAGGCATGCAAAATCGGCGACAATGTATGGTGGGTGGGAGCAATTGATTGGGAACGCAAATTATTCGATGGGCTGATACCGCTCCCGGACGGAACAAGCTACAACTGTTACCTGGTTCAAGGATCAGACAAATCGGCTCTGATCGACACCGTTGAACCGTCCATGAAAGAGACTTTGTTCGCCCGGCTCAAGAGCCTGAATGTTTCGCGAATCGATTATGTGATATCAAACCATGCGGAGCAGGATCATTCCGGTTCCATTCCCGACGTTCTCTCTGCGTTCCCTATGGCCAAAGTGGTCACGAGCGATAAGGGCAAAGCCCTGCTGCTGGAAATGCTCCCCATTCCCGAAGACCGGATCACTGTCGTCCGAGATGGCGAGATGCTCGATTTGGGGGATCGATCCCTTCAATTTATTTACTTCCCCTGGGTGCATTGGCCCGAGACGATGCTTACTTGGCTTCCCAAACAGAAGACCCTGTTTACCTGCGACCTGTTCGGTTCACATCTGGCATCCGCAGATTTGTTCGCTACCGATGAAGCGGCCGTGCTTTCTGCGGCCAAGCGGTACTACGCGGAGATTATGATGCCGTTCAAAACCGCCATCGAGGGGAAGTTCGGCGCCGTAACAAAATTGGAACCTCAGGTGATCGCACCAAGCCACGGCCCCATTTACAGGCGCCCGCAAATGATTCTCGACGCTTATCGCGAATGGACTTCGGGCCCGCCGAAAAACCTCGTATTAATTCCATACATTTCCATGCACGACAGCACGCGCCTCATGGTGACGCACTTTGTCGAAGCCTGCATGGACCGAGGCATCCAGGCGGAGCAGTTCAACCTTGCCGATGGCGATATCGGCAAATTCGCCATGTATCTTGTCGACGCGACAGGAATCGTGTTCGGCTCTCCGATTGTCCTCGGTGGACCGCATCCAAAAGTTGCATATGCAGCCCTGCTGGCCAACGCATTGCGGCCCAAAGCAAAGTTCATCTCGGTCATCGGTTCCTATGGATGGGGAGGCAAACTGGCGGAACCGCTTCAATCCATGCTCTCAGGCGTGAAGGCTGAATTCATTCCACCTGTGATGGCAAAGGGGCTTCCGCGATCGAAGGATTATGCGGCATTGGATGCGCTGGCAGAGGAGATCCGAACCCGGATCATACAAACACCGACGGCGGCGCCACCACAACCGGAGTCTTCGCCCCAAAGCGATCAGACAAAATATGTGTGCCAGGTCTGCCGCTATGTCTACGATCCGGCCAAAGGGGATCCTGCAGGTGGAATTCCTCCGGGCACTCCATTCGAGAAGATTCCCGATAACTGGGTTTGCCCGATCTGCCGCGTTCCCAAGAGCATGTTCAAACCTGTATAGGCTGCCCCGGCTGCTGCACGATGATTTGAAATTCGGCGGCTAAAGATTTCACAAATCATAGAAGACCTGCTATGTGTAATCTGTGGCTCGCTTTCAAAACCTGCCTGTAGCTACCGAGGCAATTCGACTCTGGCCAGATAAATGCTGGCTCTCCCCTCATGAGAAGAATAGTAACTGACCCAGAGAATCTCTTCGTGCCACCGGAGACCGGCGTAGCTCGTGTCTCCGCCTGAAGGCAGCATTAGAAATTCAGTCAGGCTCCCTTTGACTGGATCTACCCAGTTGAGAGAAGTCCAGGGTTGTTTTCCATACCGCCTGATTGCGGCTACGATACGTCCGTCCGGCAGAATGATCAGGTTGGGTCCACCGATTCTTATTCCCAGGTCTTTCCAATTCCACTGTTCGTAGCCAGGCAGGGATTGACCCAAGAGCGCTGTAGCGGAACCGGCGTCGCGCCGCAGCAAGCACAAAGCCGTGCCGTCTTCCTGGAATGCAATCGTCGCTTCGTTTGGGAAATTCTCGACGAAAAGCTTGTCCGCCAAAATGTCGTATCCGACTCCGTCGCGACTTGAGTACAGTCGTGTGCCCAGCGGCTCAACGGTGCTATAGGCAATTCCGTAAGCCAGGTCCCCGTTCCACGTCACTCGCCAGAGCCAATAATTCGGATCACAGATACTTGCGGGACGGCTCCAGTTAATTCCATTGTCCGAAAACCAGACGAATGATTGATGTCGCTGGGGACCGGGTGCGTTGAGGGCTCCGCCTGCATTGAGCATCAGGCGTCCCGATGGGGTTACCGTAATTTTGGGGTCGCGCAAATCAATGTCGGGAATGGAAATCAAACATCCCGATTCCCAGGAGAAGCCGTCATCAGACGTGGTGATCCGTATTTTCCCATCGGGCGATACATGATCGGTCCCCTCACGGAAAACACAGAACCAATGATTCTGAAAGCGAATCAGGTCGGTCATTGCATTGTGCGGCGCACGATCCCAGATTTTCAACACGTCAATCATCTGGCTTTGCATAAGATTTCAGCCTGAACCGGTCGGCCATCAAATGGCCTGAACTACCGGGGCAGGTTAACCCCCTGCTGGATTAAGTTTGCCTGTAACTCCTTGTAATCAACTTTGCGCGGTTGAATCCCTGATCGTGCCGCAAGCGCCGCTGCCGTGCCCGCTGCCTGTCCATAGGCAATGCAAGGCGGGATAATATTGAAATACTGGTTGACGCTGTTGGTCGAGGAGAACGCGCGGCAGGCAACCAGCAATCCGTCTGTTTTGACCGGCACAAGGCATCGGTATGGAATACACAGGGAGGGATGCTTGGCCGATATTTCCCCATTATCGTTATTGGCCAGAACCACGATTGTGTCCTCGAACACTTCATCCGATTCCATATCCTTGGGAGAGAGTATATATTCGCCGATGACGCGCCGTCCCCCTTGCGTTCCGAGTTGAGGAGCGGTCTGCATGACAAAGCTTTTCTCGCACCCGGGCATATATTTTCGCAGAAACTCGTAAGTAATCATCGCCCGTTTTCGGCCCCTCACATCCACACGTGTCAACTCTTCAACGTCCTGCGCGTCGGATGCTTCCGGCTGAACCTGAAAAGTGTGAAACCAGATAACCCCTTCCTGGTTTTTCAGGATGCCGTTGAAATAGTGCGTGTATCCGCCAAGCATTGTGAGTTCCTGCATGAGTTCGGCGTGTTTAAACGGTTGAGATTTTCTGAACTCTTCAACCTTGTCGATATCGACGTTGGCCATCCAGAAAGTGAAAGCAAGCCATGCCGTCCGGATGTTGTTATCCAGTTCGTCGTCAAACTCGGCGCCGGCGCCCACGAATATGTCTCCATCGCCCGTGGAATCGATGACGACTTTGGCGAGGATCGCCCGCCTTCCAGATTTGCTTTCAAAGAAGACTCCCTTGACCGTGTCGCCATCCATGATCGGACGTGTGCCCCAAGAATGGAGCAGCAATTCCGCTCCCGCCTGTGTGACCATATCGTTCAGCTCATCCTTGAGCACTTCAGGATCCAGGACAGCGGTGTAGAGCACTCTTTCCTGCCCGCCGATATTTGGATCTTTGCGGATATAGAACCAGGACATGTTCGCGCGTGAATAGTAGTCAACCACTTCCCTGTCCGTGGTTCCCCAATGTTCCTTTTTCGGATAGAACGCGGCGCCTCTGGCTTCCATCCGGCTGATGATTTCCTGGTTGAGCCCGAAGATATGCTGCTTTCCACTGATGTCGCTGAGATTCGGAAAGATATTGATCAACCCGCCAGTTGCCATTCCCCCCAGATGACCGTACCGTTCGAGCACCACTGTTTTCGCACCCGTCCTGGCGGCGGCAATCGCCGAAGCGACACCTCCAGGACCGCCGCCCACCACGACCACATCAACATCTCTCAAAACCTCTGTGTCGCGGGCCGGTTCACGAACAAACCCGGATGTCTTGTGCGCTGTCATTTGATCCTCCGAATTCAGAGCCTTGGAGTCCTGGAGTCTTTGAGTTAAACACGAAGACACAAAGACACGAAGCCTCGAAAATTAATTATGCGTTTTACCGCGCGGCGAGTTTGAAGCGGGTAAACCCGTAAACGCGTGCACGCATAAACGTCTTCAGTTGCTGGTAGACTGCCACCATCTGTTTGAGAATGCAATATTCCTATCCCAGCGCCTAAAAATCGTGTATGCTGCCTTTCAAAAAAGGAGGCGGCTCATGAAATATTTTGCGTTTGCTGTAGCATTGTTGCTTATAGCTGGGATCGCGCTCGCCGCAGATGTTGACGGCAAATGGACCGGAACAATCCCAGGAATGGATATCCCGGTTGCCTATACGTTCAAAGCGGATGGAGCTACTCTGACCGGCACTTCATCGGGTCCCAACGACACGACAGTTCCGATCAAGAACGGCAAAATCGATGGCAACAATATTTCGTTTTCCGTCACATTCGATATGGGCGGACAGGAGATGAAGCTCGATTATAAGGGAGTCGTATCGGCCGATCAAATCAAACTCAGTTTCGATATGATGGGACAGACGACCGAGATTCTTGTAAAGAAAGCCAAGTAGCCGGCCATTCGCACAGATTTCATACACGGGCCGTCCCTCGGGGCGGCCTTGCCGTTTCTATCCAAGCATTATTGTGACGCGCCTTACAGAGTTCACCGGATGCGCTCCCATCGCAAATGCCCTGCC
>JBEKKY010000099.1:0-15364 GCA_050010475.1 Acidobacteriota bacterium
GCGCCGAATCCCCGTATCGACGTACCCCAGACGATATTCGTGTAAGTTCGAACACCGTCGTATCTATAGTTGGGTATCCGGTAAGGCATGGTTATGAAGGTGCCGGTGAGAAAAAGCGTCGTAGCCCCCAATCCGGTACAGGCGCCTCCATTGGTAATAGCCTTTGCTTCAAAAGCGACGATCGTGCCGTCCTTCTTCAGGCCGAGCTTCAGGGCTATATGTTGAGCGGTACGATGTTCTGTGGTGGTAAATTCCTCGTCCCGGTTAAAAACAATCTTTACAGGCCTTCCTGTCTTCATGGAAAGAATGGCTGCATTAACACAATCAGGCATGGTTGAATTCTTGCCGCCATAGTGACCGCCGACATGGGGCTTGATTACCCGGACGTCACCTTCCCGCATCTTCAAGGCTTCCGCCAGGTTTTGCTGTACGAAGTAAGGAGATCCGGTGGACGTCCATACGGTCAATCTGCCGGTGCCTTTATCATAGCTGGCCAGGGTATTGTGCACTTCCATCGCGCAGGGATGAGCCGCTTCAAGCACATATCTGTCTTCCCGGACGTAGTCGGCTTGCGCAAAGCCCTCATCCACGTTGCCCCATTCAATATGACGGGTCGCATTGATATTGCTTGGAAAATCCTCGTGCACCATGGGCGCATCGTCTTTGATGGCTTCTATCGGATCGAATACCCCCGGCAACGGCTCATATTCTACTTCGATTAAATCCAAAGCCTTCTCGGCGATCTCTTCAGTAGTCGCCGCGACGGCAGCCACCGGATCTCCGATAAAGCGGACCTTGTCCGTGGCAAGAGCTTGCTGATCGGAAAGCTCGCGGAAGCGCCTCCACAGACCCCATTTGCCTCCAGGAGTGTCTTTCCCTGTGATCACTATCTTGACTCCCGGAAATTCTTCCGCCTTGCTGGTATCGATAGAAAGTATCTTCGCGTGCGGATACGGACTTCTTAAAAGCTTGCCATAGAGCATATTCGGCAAGGTCATGTCGATGGTGTACGCCGCTTCACCCGTAACCTTAGCCGGGCCGTCCACATTGGGTGTCGGTTTTCCTATTATCGAATATTCTGTCATTATGCCCCCTTCCCTGACTTCGCCGTCTGCGCCCATTTTTGTGACTGCAAACTCTTTTGCGCCGGCAATCTCTTTGCCGCATCCCGTGCCTGTAATCTCTTTGCCGCATCCCGGATGGCTTCATTGATCATGTTGTGCCCTGTGCAACGGCAGATGTGACCATCCATCTGCATTTGTATCTCCTCCCTTGTCGGGTCGGGATTCTCATCCAAAAACGCTTTGACAGCCATGATCTGCCCTGAGGTGCAAAATCCGCATTGGAATGCCCAATTGTCAATAAAAGCCTGTTGAATTGGATGCAGATTAGTACCATCCGCCAGACCTTCAATGGTCGTAACTTCTTTCCCGTTCACCTGCAGCGCTAAAATGGAACAGGATTTGACGGCTTTTCCATCAACTATAACGGTGCACGCTGCACAGGAACTGCTATCACAAGCCTGATGGGTTCCCTTCATTCCCAACATTTCCCTTATGACTTGAACTAAGAGAGTCTTGGGTTCTATAAAAAAATTGTAAGACTCTCCATTTACAACAATATTTAACTCCCGTTTCATAACGTTCCCCCATTTATCATGGAATTAGGCCTTCTGAGCTCTCTGCAAGGCTTCTTTTCCAACTCGTTTCAGCAAAGTTCCCGCCAACTCTCGTTTGTAATCCGCCGATCCTTCGATACCGGATACGGGGCTAATCTCCGTTTTCACTACCTCGGCTGCTTCAGCAAGCAGAGCCTCGGTGATCTTCTTGCCCTTTAGAACCTCCTCAGCTTTCTTTGCTCTTATGGGCGTGGAGCCGACACCAGCCAGACCGATTCTGGCGTTGGAGCATATTTCCTTCTTTTTATCGAGAGTTATTAATACCGCCACGGATGCAAGGGCATAATCCCCCTTCATCTGGGAGTATTTGGTGAAATAGACGCCGGTATTCGGCGGCAGGACGGGAATCTGAATTTCAGTAGCCATCTCGCCAGGCTGGACAGTCGTGTCAAAAAAGTCCACGGCGAATTTTTCGGCATCAACCGTTCTCTTTTCGCCTTTGCTGGCTATCTTCAGTTTTGCATCTAATGCAATTAGCGGCGGCGCAGGATCTGCAGCGGGGTCGGCGTTGCAGAGATCGCCAACTACCGTACCCCAGTTCCGCGTTTCGACTGAGGCAACATTCTCCTCCATCTCACAAAGCACACTGTACTTTTCTCGAACGATCGGTGACCTCTCGAGAGACCGATGCGTGGCCAAAGCACCAATCTTCAGGCCTTCTTTTTCATTGAACTTGATGTAATCCAAATCCGAAAGGCCTTTAATGTCAATAATGTACTCAGGAGCAATCAATCTGTGCTTCATCGCGGTGTTTAAAGACTGACCGCCGGCGATAATTCTATATTCATCGTCCTTGTGTTGAGAAAGCAGATCGAGCGCCTCCTCAATTGTTGCAGCTGCTAAATACTCAAAATCCGTGGTAATGGTCTTCATTCTGCTTGGACCCCCTTTTCGTTACAGTTTTGTTCTTTCCCCCAAGGGCGGCAAAGGAACCAACGGCTACCTGTCTTGAAATGAATGGGAGCGATAAACCGCCGATTCGGTCAATTCCCCAGTATGCGGCCCTGTTTTCGTTTCTAATAACGCCAGATTGGAGTAATCCCCAACACTCTTGCTCGGATTTCAAATAGATGGAGGAATTCTATATGAAATGAAGCGTATTCAATCCCGAGATTGGTACATGCTGGCTAGGAATTAACTACTAAAAACCCGGTAGAGCATTGTTCGCATTTGACTATGCGTGCCGAGGCAGGGTAACCCATACTTTTTAATGGACCAGTGCCTTTACCGTCATCTCCTCTATAGTGATCCTGAAAGCAAAGGTTAAAATGCTTCCCTCTGTAGATAGCGCAATTTATGCATGCTTTGCCCGAAAACGGGCATTTCGTCTTGTTTCTAATCACTCTGGTTCTTGCCATTCCTAACAACCTCACTACTGCTGCCTGCACAGGGACACCCCTGCTTCGGCTAAAAAGCGATTTCAT
Source organism: Acidobacteriota bacterium (assembly GCA_050010475.1). GTDB lineage: Bacteria > Acidobacteriota > UBA6911 > UBA6911 > UBA6911 > UBA6911. Next base: position 3,103 of record JBEKKY010000099.1, read on the forward strand.
TCAAAATAACTCAATCTACATTCCATCAGATGAAACAACAATGTCAAGTAAAAATCCAAGTATGAAGAACTCGCGGATCTCAAGATTTTCCGTGTAGTTCCAGTAATGGAATCGAATCTCAGTGATGGTTCTTTTGGCTCCCCCCGTTTCCTGATTGAGCTTTTGGTTTTCAATCGCTTTAAATGATTTCATGCCCGCAAACATATCAACCCTGAGAGCAAAGTGAACGCGATGGGTTTCGAAATGACGAAAGCGCATGCGGGGATGCAGAACGCGAATCTCTCGGATTCGCCGCCAGGCGACGCGGCCCAAAAACAAGGAAACGATCCTCCAAACGGACCATCCACGGAACTAAATTCCATTCCCGCAACAGCTCGAAAATCGCGGTCTAACGCACATACTTTTCGGCCACGGGTTTTCGCTTGACATTGTCGTTTCATCTAGAGGAATGTAGACCGCGTCGTTGTAGGAATATTGTGCAGTAGCCGCAGTAAAGCTGCACGTCAGCAGGGCACGGCAGCGCTGTTTTGCTTTTGGTCATTTATGGAAAAGACAAGCAATTGCGGGAGCGTTTTGGGGCGAGTCTGCCGGAAATGTTCTGCGAAACATAAGAAGCTGAAAGTCAGCTGCGATTTGACCAATGCCAGGAATTCAAAATTGAAGTTTTTTCATCCTTTTAGCTGAAATCGTTTGGCGGTAGATAGTACAGGTTATGATGACATTCCAGAGTGCTGAAAAGAAGTATGCCGCCAGTTTGGGTTTCAATGCCACCTTACCAGACGCACTGTACGGCTTGAATCTGTTCACCCATTCTGTTCTTTATCACGAAGGGCAACTCCGATCTCATTGGACTGCGGCCGCAGAAGGCTGCCGGAGGCCGGCTTGCCCGGATGGATATGACTTGCTGTCTGGGAAACAGAGTCGGGCCGCCGATGCGGGAAGGAGTCGACGATGATTGTAGGAGTGATAGGTTCGGGCTCTATCGGGCCCGACCTAGCATATGGTTTCCTCTCTTCCCTGGCAGCGGGGGAGGGGGGGAAGGTATTCCTCCTGGACATCAAGAAGGAGGCTTTAGACGCTGGAGTTGCACGAATTGAAGGTTACATCGGCAAAGCGCTGGCACGCGGACGGATGAGCCAGAAAGCGGCCGATGCTACCCGCGCAGCGCTCGTGCCGACGATGGATATCAAAGATCTTGCAAGCTGCGATTATGTTCTCGAGGCCGCAACCGAAGACCTCAAAACAAAGAAGATTATTCTGCGAAATCTGGAACAGGTCGTCCGCGCGGACTGCCTGATCGGGTTCGCCACTTCCGCCATTCCAAGAGCGCGGATTGCCGCGGAAGCGTTGCACCCGGAACGGTGTTTTGTAAATCATCCATTCTATCCAGCCTGGCGCGCCCTGCCGATTGAGGTCGTTTCCTCGGGAACGGATGCGCGATTCAGCACAAGGATGCTGGACGTGCTGCAGAAGCTCGGCAAGGTGCCGATCGCAACGGCAGATGTGCCCGCCTTTGCTGCTGATGACGTTTTCAGCAACTACATTTGCGAAGCGGTCCGTATCGTAGAGGATGGGATTGCCACGCCGGCCCAGGTAGACCAAATCGTCAACAGCGCGATCGGGGGCGGCGGGCCGCTCAACGTCATGGATCTGACGAATGGCAACGTACTGGTCGTGCACATCCAGGAATTGATGCAGGAAGTGGGTGGAGAGTGGTTTGCACCCCCCGCATTACTGGTGAAGCAGGGGACGGCCAGATGGCGTAATCCCAAAGGGTCCGAAGATACGACGCACACGGAAGCGCAGGCGAAGCAGGTGATGGATCGCATTCTTGCCGTATTGCTCGGCCGAGCCTATGCAGTGGCGGAAAACGGCGTATGCGAGGCTTCCGACCTCAACTGGCTTCTCCGAATGTCGCTAGGCTTCAATGAAGGAACGCTGGATCTCGGGAAAAAACTCGGTGCCAAAAAAGTGGCTGAACTGTGCCAGGCGTACCAGAAGTCTCATCCCGGCTTTCCTGTTCCGAAGTGTGTTGCGGGAAAGAAGCTGCCGGCCTATTTGCGTGATGTGACGATCCAGCGCGATAGCGGTATTGCCGTTGTCACTGTCCGCAGGCCCGAATCCAAGAACGCTCTCTGCATGCAGACCGTTCAGGAACTGAAGGCGGCGTTTGAGAGCCTGGATGCGGATTCAAGTGTTCAGGGGGTTGTGTTCACCGGATTCGGCGGACCTCTTTCCGGAGCGGATATCAATGAATTTACCTCTCTGACCACGAGAGAAGACACGGAAGGAATTTGCTACAAAGCCCATCCGGTGCAGAAGGTCATTGCCAATATGAAGAAGCCCGTGGTTGCGGCCGTAGACGGACCCGTCATGGGCGGCGGAGCGGAATTCTGCATGGCTTGTCATGCCCGCGTGGTCGGACCAAACCTGGCGTTCGCGCAGCCGGAAGTCAATCTGGGTATTATACCGGGTTATGGAGCAACACAGAGATTGCCTCGCCTCATCGGCGTGGAGAAAGCTCTAGAGTTGCTGCGGACCGGGCGTATCGTCGGAGCGAAGGAAGCTTGTGCATTAGGCTGGGCATCCGGTGAACCTGTTGCGGATCCGGTCCGTGCGGCCATGAATCTCATTCGGGATCATATCGCCGGCAAAGTAAAACTTGCAACTGTGAATCCGGCTCCCGTTGCGGTACCTGACCCAATTCCAACCGTGGATATCGGTCATCGTTCATTGCTCATTGACAAGATCGTGGTCAATGCGGTGAAGCAAGGGCTCCGACTCCCGCTCGATGAAGGACTCATGATTGAAGCGAAATCGTTCGCTGACGCCAAAGAGACAGTTGACGCGGACATCGGAATTAAAAATTTCATCCAGAACGGCCCGCGCACGCCGGCCGCCTTCATGCACGAGTAGGGGAGGAGACAGCGACTATGGCAAAAAAATCGATTTTTATCCTCGACGGCGGCAGGCGGTTGCCTCGAGCCGACATTCTGCACAACAACAAAGCACCGGGGCTGTTTACGCGCTTCACCTCTACCCAGCTCGGCGGGCTTGCGATCGAGGCGGCATTGAAGCACACGGCTATCGATCAGAAGCTGATCGGCGGTGTCGTCATGGGCATGGCGGCGCATAGCCATCGAGACTCCATCTATGGAGCGCAGGGCATGCGATGGCGTGGCGGCCTTCCCTACGATGTCCCGGCCCTTACGGTAGCACGTATCTGCGGCAGTGGGGCGGAAGCTATCTCTGTCGCTTCGGAAATGGCTTTAGCCGGGCTCCGACATGACAAAAAGCGGCCTTTTTATGTGGTAGGCGGCGCTGAAAGCATGCAGTATCCTTTTTCCCTGTACAATCAGCGCGGCAAGCCGGTCGGCAATGCGGTTCAGAAATACGGTCCCATCGACACCAAGGCTCTTCCCGCCGGCACGGCTTTGCAGGATGCGCTTCTCATGTGCCTTTACGATCCCAGCGCGAAGCTTGCCATGGCCAACACGGCGGAAGAACTGGGACGCCGATACGGGATCATCCGCGAGGAATGTGACCGGTTTGGATTGCGCTCGCACGTGAACGCAAAACAAGCTCGCGATGCCGGTCATTTTGATGAGGAGATTGAGCCGGTTACGGTCGAGCAGGGAGGATCGTCCGAGCCTATTACGGTCAAATACGACACCCATATCCTGGAAAATCCTTCCTTGGAGATGATGGCGAAATTACCTCCCGCTTTTGAAGCGGGCGGCGTGATTACAGCAGGGAATGCCAGCGCCGTTGTCGACAGTGCCGCAGCCATGGTGCTCGGTCTCGAATCCGATGTCAAAAAGCATGGCTTGAAGCCTTTGTGCCGCATTGCCGGCTACGGGGTTGCCGGAGTCGATCCGGTAATTATGGGTATTGGTCCGGTTCCGGCAACTAAAAAGGCTCTGAAGAGCGCCGGGATCAAAGGCGCTCAGATCGACATTGTCGAAATCAACGAGGCTTTCGCACCACAGTCTCTGGCGTGCGCACGTGATTTCGAAAAAATGGGAATCGATCCGGAAAAGATCAATCCTATGGGGAATGCAATTGCCTTAGGACATCCGCTCGGCGCTACCGGCGGCATCCTGACTCTAACGTGCGCTTATGCTTTGCGCCGGAGGAAGTTGCGCTATGGCTTGGTGACCATGTGCATCGGAGGAGGCCAGGGCATTGCATTGATCCTCGAATCGATTCATTAATTAGGGATCAGAACTGATATCGGGGTCGGGATCGGAATCGGAATCGGGGTCGAAAAAAGTCGATACCGATTCCGACCCCGACCCCGGTTTTAGTTAGTTGACAAACATTCAGGTCTTGAGGAGGAAAGATGATAAGCAAGGATGAGCTGGCAAAAATAGTTGGTAAGGGGAGCGTGAGCGATGCCCAGGCGGATCTGCTCAAGTACTCCAGCGACCACAGCCTGGTTCCTCCGGGAATGCCCGAATATGTGGTCTGGCCGACAAGCTCGGAACAGGTTAGCGAAATTCTTAAATGGTCCAACAAAAACAATGTTCCGGTTGTTCCGGTATCTTCCAGGGAACACTTCAACGGCGGCGCGGTCCCGAAGCAGGGCGGCATCATTATGGATCTGTCGAAAATGAACAAGATCCTCGAAATTGATGAGGACCTCAAAAAGATCCGGCTGGAAGCGGGTGTAACCTGGGGACAAGTAAACGGCGAATTAAACGCAAAAGGCTTTCGGGTGCCGATGCCGTTCCTGCCTCACGCGGACCGGTCCGTGCTCTCTGACTTCCTGGACAGAGAAGTCCCAACCAACACGGTCTATGATTACGGCGAACCGATGCAGGCTTTCGAAGTGGTGTGGCCAACCGGCGAAATTTTCCGGTTGGGTTCGGCAAGCGTCAACGGCTATCCGGATTCGGGCTCTCACGGCGGAAATCCTTCAGGACCCGGCATCGATTTCTATCGTTTCGTGCAAGGTGCGCAGGGCACCATGGGTGTCGTGACCTGGACAAACCTGAAGATTATGTTCGGCACAAAGAAGGACAAGGTCTTTTTCGCCCCAGTCGACGACTTGGCCTACGTTCAGGAATTCCTCTATCGGCTGTTGCCGCGCAGAGTCGGGCAGGAAGTCGTGCTTCTGAACAGGACCGATCTGGCAACGATCGTCGCGGAGAACTGGCCGGCGGATTTTGAAAAACTGCGTGCCACTCTGCCGCCATGGACGTTGATCCTGGTGATCAGCGGTCTGCTGCGCCGTCCGGACGAAAAGATCGCATACGAAGTAAAGTTTTTAAAGGAACTGGTAAGAAATGAGTTCCGGAAGCTGGTGGTGGATGAAGCCCTTCCGGGTTTCCCGGGATTGGGAGGGAAAATTCTTTCGTTGCTTCGCAATCCGTGGCCTGCCGATGTGCCCTACTGGAAGAACCGGTGGCAGGGCAGTTCGCAAAGCCTTTTCTTCATTGCAAGGCCGGAAAAAGCAACCCGGTTTGTCGAGATCATGGAGACTGTTGCCCCGAAACATGGCTATCCGGTCGCCGATATCGGAAGCTACATACAACCCATCGAACATAACCGCGCATGCCAGATTGAATTCACTTTCTTCTATGACGAGAAGAATGCTGCGGCCAAATCGCGGATTGCCGCTCTGTACAAGGACGCGGCCCGGGCGCTGATTAATGAAGGCGCCCTGTTTACCAGGCCGTACGGCGACCTTGCGCCGATGGTTTACGAACGGGCTGCCGGCTATGTGATGGCGCTCAGGCGGGTGAAGAAGATTTTCGATCCCAATAACATTATGAATCCGGGCAATTTGTGCTTCTAGGGAGGCGATGATGCCAACGACCAAAGTAAATTTGGAAACAACAGATTTGAAAAATTACCAATACGACATGAGCCGATGCATCAAGTGCAAAGGATGCTACTGGGTCGAGCACACCTACATGCCCGGCGTGAGGTTCAGCACGCGGTGCCCCAGCAACGTTTGGAACGGCTTCGATGCTTACGGGGCATTCGGGAAAATGAGAATCGGCCATGCCATGGTGGAAGGAAAGCTCAAGTGGACTCCCACGCTGCTCGAGGTGGTCTACGCCGATCCTCTTTGCGGCGCCTGTGATGTCGGCTGCAAACGAAATCTAGACCTCGAGATCGAATTGTCGCTTGAAGCCATGCGCGTAAAAGCGGTTCAGGACGGGGCCGGGCCGATGCCTGCCCACAAGAAGATCGCAGAGAACATTGCCAAAACCCACAATCTCTTCGGTGCTTCCCATGCCGGCCGGAAGAAATGGGTGACGAAGGACATCAAGGTCGCGGAGAAGGCGGATGTCCTCTACTTTGTCGGGTGCACGGCGTCATATACAAACAACGAAATCGCTCAGGCGACCGGCAAGATCCTCAATGCGACCAAAACGCCCTTCATGCTGATGCCGGACGAATGGTGCTGCGGGAATACGCTTCAATCCGTCGGCATGCTGGACGAAGCCCGGGCGCTGGCGAAACGCAACATTGAAATGGTCAAGGGCACGGGAGCAAAAACAGTCCTCCTTTCCTGCGCCGAAGGGTACAGGATGTGGAAAGTGGAATATCCGAAACTCCTCAACATCGCCACCGCGGACCTGCCGTTTAAAGTAATCCACCTCGTCGAGTTCGCAGACGAGGCGATGAAAAAGGGCGCGCTCAAGCTGTCGAAACCGGTCAACACGCGCTTGACCTACCACGATTCGTGCAGCATCAGCCGCCTTGCGGACCCCTGGACTCCGTGGAGCGGCGAACGGGGCTGGATGGGAACCGTCAGCCCGAAATTGAAACGGCGGCGCGGCACTCACGGGCTGTATGCACAGCCGAGAAATGTCATCGCCAATATCCCCGGAGTCGAGTTTGTCGAGATGATCCGGGCGAGAGAAAATGCGTTCTGCTGCGGCGCCGGCCGCGGAACCAAAGAAGCCTTCCCCACACTCGCTTCCTCCTCAGCAAAACACCGGTTGGAAGAGGTGAAGGAAGTAGGAGCCGAAGTCCTGGTTTCTGCATGCCCCTGGTGCAAAAACAACTTCTCGCAGGCGGTCAAGGAAGATGGGAACCGCGTGAAGGTGATGGACTTCTCTGAACTAATTCTTGCTTCGCTGGACGCATAAGGAGGAACTCATGGCCATAGTAAAAGAAGCATACAAGGCATTAGAGGCTATCGTAAGTGCCAAATATTTGTCGGACGATCCGGTCATTTGCGAAGGATACCGGTCCGGCCCGGCGGGTTATGAAGCGGGCACGGGATATGAAAGAGTGATGACCAAGATACCGGGCGCCGTGATCATGCCCAGGACGACCGAAGAAGTGCAGAAAATCATAAAGATCTGCAACCGGTACACGGTTCGAGAATGCGTTGCTAGTCGATTTGAAGCGCCTGAACGATTTCGAGTTTGATGAGAAACATTGGTATGCGGTGGTCGGCAGCGGAGTCATTTATTCCCAGTTTCAGGAAGAGTGCCTGAAGCGGGGCGGATATGTCGTGATCGGCGGCGGCGGCGCGCAGGCTTCCGTGATCGGGCTTCCGCATCGGCGTATCCTCGGCACGGAAATGGTTCTGCCCGACGGCGAGATCGTGAGAATGGGCTCGCTGGCGGTCGGCGACGATTGGTTCTGGGGAGACGGCATCGGACCGGATCTGAGAGGTCTGCTTCGAGGATACACGGGATTGCGGGGATGCCTCGGTATCGTAACGAAGATGGCAGTCAAAGTTCTTCCTTTCCAGCCTGAAAAACTCCAGCCCACAGGCATCGCTCCCAACACCGCGTTGGCTCTTCCGGAAAAGCGCGTCAAGTGGATCAATTACGTGATGCCCAGCAAAGCGGCCCAAGTCAAGGCAATGTACGAAATTTGCAAGGCCGAAATCGGCGGGGCTGTTACCAAGGTCCCGCTTTTCTGGCGCGCGATTGCAAAGGCTGAATGCAAGGAGGAATTCTGGGATATGTGGTTGAAGGAGACCCCGGAAACAGTCGCAAATTTCCATATCGTTCGTGTGCTGCTCATCGGATTCACCTCGGAGGAGCAGCTGATGTACGACGAAAATGTCCTGAACGACATCATGATGGAGCAGGGCGGGCAGCCGCGGCCGACCAAGCCGAGCGACGAATCCTGGATTAAGAACGCGGATTCGGCCGGCATGTGGTTGATGTGCGGCTCTTATGTTTCGGTGGACTACGTCATCGAGACAATGAAACAGGCGACGGAACATGGACCTGTTTATGCCGAGCTGAAGAAAAAATACACCCCTCCGTTAATGCCGGATCACGGTGACCCCGGTTGGTTCCAGACTTTCGAACTGGGCTACCAGGGCTACTCCGAATTCCTTATCTACTGGGATCAGGACGAAGACACTACCGGTGTCGATCACTTCTATTTGGAAACCTCCAAGATGAACATCGATCATCGGTTTTACACGGCCCTGATCGGTCCGCATCAGCCGATGTATTTGACCGGGCCGAAGTATGGACCCAACTACCATGAGTGGATGCTGAAGATCAAAAACGAATTTGATCCGCTTTGGGTTTGCCATCCTCCGGTGCCGTATGCACATGATGAATTCGTGGAACGCGCTCCGTGGATGCACGAGTTGAAAACCTGGAAAGGTCCGAAGGAGTTCCCATATCCACAGTGGTTGAAGGATGCCATGGCTGCTGAAACCAAGGCTTTCAAGGCAAGCTTAAAGCCCGCTGCAAAAGCCGGAAAATAGATCCTGCCTTTCTAACCTCGAAGTCTCGAAGGCTCCAATCTTGGAGCCTTTGAGGCTTCGAGGCATGCATCTCCACATCGCCATGGAAAAAGGCCGGCCAAGCTCCCTCCGTTATTTTGAGTCTTTGAGTCTTCGAGTTAAACTCTAAGGCTCAAAGGCTCGAAGAAAGCGCTGGAGGAATTCATGGAACAGAGGCAGTTGCCGATTACCTGTCCCGTGTGCGGCCGAAAAAACAATTTCCCGCTCGAAATTCTGGTTGAAGGAGCCGTTCTCAGCTGCCCGGTGTGTAAAGTGAAGCTTTCGCTGCACGGACACATGTTGAAAGAAATTCAGTCGGATATAGAGAAGTTGAAGAAACAAAATAACTGACTACGGAGCGCACAAAAAGCACGATGGTGCATTTTCGCGTATTCCGTGGTTTTATGATTTGCCGAGGACTCCATGATTTTAACCAGGGATAAAATATTGGCTGCGGTGCAGGCGGGTGAAATCAAAATTGACCCGTTCGACGAAGGAGCGCTGGATGCCGCTTCCTATGATTTGACTTTGTACAACCAGATCCGGGTGTTCATTGAGGGGCTGAATGAAATCGATTTGAACGATATGGCTCAGGACGCACATGCCTTGTTGCGCATCACGCGTATCGTGCCGGTTCCGGTTGAGAGCTACTATCTGCTCAAACCGGGAGAATTGGTGCTTGGCATGACTGTCGAAAAGCTCACCCTGGCGCCGAACATCGCGGGGTCGCTGGAGGGGCGGAGCCGCTTTGCACGCATGGGGCTTATGGTGCATATAACCGCGAGTTTCTTGCAGCCCGGGATCAGAAACACCCGCCAGGTTTTCGAGATCTTTAATGCGAGCCGAAATGCAATAAAGCTCCGATCCGGAGTCCGGATTGCACAGGTTGTTTTTGAAAGATGCGAAGGAAGCGCCGTCTACGGCGGCGTTTTTGCAAACCAACGCAGGTTATAGTTTCTTTTAAATTGCCGATTCGACGGTAGAAATATCCACGAGTCCGCGGCATCCATAAAGGGCCGGCAATACTTTTTCAGGCGGATATTTCCTTCTCAGCTCTGCTACTTTTTCGGTCCCTGCACGGTAGGCGGGCAGGCACATTCTGCCGAGAAGTGGATGCCGGCCCCAGGCGCCCGACAGCGATTCGGCACGCTCTTCGGATACAAGATAGTCGCTCCGCAGGACAGCGGCGACCTCTTTTTGATCCAGACCTTCTTTCCAGGTGAGATACGCTGCTTGATTTTTGGCGTCGTCCTGAAGCAAGGCCAGAAGCACTCCAATCTGCAGATCGGTGTCGGGAAGTTCGTCGACCTCGGTCACGCCGTATGCAATCAGAATGGCATTGTTGGCCAGACCCTCAAACAGCGTTGCGCCCGGTGTATTCATGGTCAGTACCGTTCCTTCAAAACCGATTTTGTTGCGCTCATACAGATTTTGCAGGAATGCGAATGTGGTGACATGTCCCGGCGTGACCTCGTGGCTCACGAGTTGCTGAAATTCCGGTACGGAAATGTTCAGCGAGGCGTTGATTTCGTAGCTGGCCTCGTATTCGGGACTTCCGTCCTCTTTCCGCGCCCTTCCCAGGTAGTTCATGGAGCCGGAGAACCATGCGCCCGTGATCGGCAGAAACCGGATATTCGCGAGCGGTACGGAGTGGAAAGCTTTCGGAAGGTAAGGAAGGAGGTTTTTCCGAGTGAGGTTTTCGAATTCCGCTATGAAGGCGGAACTCAGGGCCGGAATCGAATTCTGCGGGATCGCCCGCTCGGTGCGCCATGCATCCACGGCGCCAAACAGTTCATCATTCCCCGATGAAGGATACCCCGAATGATGAAGGAGCGCCCTCACGCGTTTGCGCTTTGCCGCAGGATTTGAAGGCTGCGGGTCGAGACCGGTCGAGGCGCGAACACACCGCTCAAAAGAAACCCTTCCGCTCATTCCCAACCGCTCCATGGCCAAATCCCACATGACCTCCAAGCAGGGAACCAGTCCCTTCAGATAAGGCCGGCGGCGCGGGGGCAAAGCCTTGAGTTTGTCGGCCATTTTGTGAATAGCGCCGCGCACATCGACCGCCGCCACGTAGGATTCAATCGCGCGCCGGTCCGGATTCTTTGCCCCGACTCCACCCGTTTCGCGCAAGCGCGCCGCGGCCGGATGTGTATACGCCTGCGGCAGCGGAGCGCGGGAAAACCATGAATCGGCGATCAGTCGTCCTGTCCCCGAAGGGTGCATGACATCTCCGCCCCAAAGCGTATCAATCCCGATCACAGCATCAGCGGTCAGGCGATCAAATTCCGTAAACTCCTTTGCTGCATGCATCTCCATTCCTCCTTTGCCTTTGTGCTTCACTTCGAATTCTCAAAGACTCGAAGCTGCTCATCTCACAATCCCGCACTTCTGGATAAAGCCTGAAAACTCCTGGCCGGCGACGCTTTGAAACGTGAGTTGAACAGTCTCTCCTTCCAGGTCCTCGCAGGGCTTAAAGCCTGGCTTGACGGGCCTGCCAACGGATTCATACTGGACTTCGAAATAATTCTCTGCGCGAAATCTATATTGTTTGCCACCCGATTCAACCACGATATCCATGGTTGCGGGGTTCCCGCATTGGACGGACTTGACCACTCCGGTCATTCTTCCTGCCGGTCCTCTTTCGATTGGCGTCTTCAGTTCGTTTTTATTACGGCGTTCCTCAATTTCCTTCGCCTGCTGTCGAACCTCCTCCTCGCGTTTTTGGGATTCAATGATTCTGTCCTGGCTGCTTTTTATTTTGGAGAGAAGTGACTGCACGGTATTTCTGTCTTGCTCCGACTCGGCGACTTTGGCGATCTCTTCGGCTTCTCGGGAGGCCTCTTCGTACTTTCCAAGTGCGATTAAGATCTGACAGACATTCAGACGGTGTCTCAGCTCCGCCGGTTCGAGACTGGCCGCTTTGATCCCCATTTCGAGTGCTTCCGGTAATCTCGTGTTTTGCGTCAGCAGGATTTTTGCCAGCATGCTATAGGTGGGCACGTAATTCGGATTGATCTCGAGTGCCTTGCGTAAGTAAGTTTCCGCAGTTTGGTAATTGCCACCCTGTTCGTATTCCGCTTTGCCGGCATAAAATTGGGCAAGGAAGTTTTTTGAATCGGCTTGTGCCGCAACCAGGAAATATTTCTGCGCCTGTTCCTGATTTCCGAGTCTCAGGAAAACCAACCCCATTCCCTCATTGGCATCGACGCTGTGTGCATCCTGCTGCAGCGCCTGTTCAAGCATTGCCTTGGCCTCGTCGGGTCTGTTTGCGGCAATGAGGCACTGACCTCGCAATGCCAGCGATTCTGCCTGTGTCGGCGTCCGGACAGTGAATTCCTCTTCCTTCACCTTCAGTTCTGTAACAACTTCGTAATGACCCATCGCGGGTTCATCTACACGGAGTCTCCTGCGATTCTGCTCCAGGTATTTTCCAAAATCCTCATCCAAAATCTTTAGGTCGCCGAATGCACTCGCCCTGGCCTCCGGTTCAGCAATGCCGTCCTTCAGAAGCCTGAGAAACTGCTTGAACTGGCTGGCATG
>JBEKKY010000100.1:0-10362 GCA_050010475.1 Acidobacteriota bacterium
CGTGAATCCGGTTCACTGCTAGACAATCAACAGCGCTGTTGAAAACTCAACAACATTCTCTCTCAGAGTGATGATGGAAATTTCCTCCATGCCTGTTGTTATCAATCTCTTATCACCAACAAAAATCCTGGTTCAGCAATTGCTATGAACTATGCCGGACAAGTTAAAGAAAAGGAGCAGCTGAATGAAGAGAATGCTGATTCCCGCTGTTTTGCTGTTCATCGGATCAGCCGTTGCCGGCACCGCGCCAACTAACGTGGAACAAATACTCAGTCAATACTTTCTGATTCACCAGAGCCTGGCGGCAGACTCTGTGAATGGCGTTTCGCAATCTGCGGTCGCCATCCCCAAAATCAGTCATCAGGCTTCCTTGAGCGATGCCGCAGCCAAACCACAATTGAACGCACTGTCCGAAGCAGCGGCAAGACTGCAAACCAACGATCTGAAGACGGCCCGAAAGGAATTTGGCGATCTGAGTGATCAACTTATCACGCACCTGAATACGACCGGAGCGAAGAGGAATCCTCCATACCAGTTTTATTGCCCCATGGTCAAAAAGAACTGGCTGCAACCCGACAAACAAGTCCGCAATCCGTACTATGGCAGTTCAATGCTCACTTGCGAATTATCCGGACATACAACAACTGGCGCTCGCGCCCGATCGGATCTCCATACTCACATACAACACCCGGAAGTTTAAACTCGGCGCCGATCGGCTATTCCAATTTCAGCTGCTGTCCGGAAGGGTGGACGAACAGTTTCGGACGGAAATAGAGAAGAAATTGGCACGCCCATTGGTCTCCAGCGTTGTGCCGGAAAAAATTCAGGCGCAATTCGTGATTCCCGTACGACACCGGCTTTTTTTATCCGATTCTCAAGGAGTGCTGGAATTCGGCGCCGAATCCATTGTCTATCGTTCGGATCAACCGAACGACTCGCGGGTATGGCGCTACGACCAATTGTTGTCGGTAGGAGGCACGGGCCCATTTCAACTTCGGATTGGAGCGCTCCAGAAAACCAGCGGAGAGTTCGGAGAGGAAAAGAACTACGTGTTCGATCTGAAGCGTCAACTCACGCCGGAGGAATACGATTTCATCTGGAACAAAATCAACATACCTGAGATCCAAAAGTACCCACGAAACACACGAAAGAATTTTCGTGAATTTCGTGTGTTTCGTGGTTACTTAACAATCGGAAATGCAATATCGAAGCATGCGCCCTGCTTCGGCTTTGAGGTTGCCCAGATCCTGCCTCCATTGTTTTTCACCAGTTGATATGAAATTGAAAGCCCAAGGCCCGTTCCTTCCCGCTTGGTTGTGAAAAAAGGATCAAATATCCTATCCAACTGCTCACTGTTGATGCCGGGACCGGCGTCCTGAATGGATGTAATCCATTCTCCCTTCTCCACCTTTCCCCTGATGGCGATATTCCCGCCTCCCGTCTGGGCCTGAATGGCGTTGATCAAAACATTGATCAACACCTGTTTAATCTGCTCGGGATCAACCAGGATCCTTGCATGCGCTTGATTGAAATACCGAACCAGTTCGATCCCCTGTCTGTGGGCCTGGTCCGTTACCAGCCTGCAGGCGGCCTCGATGATTTCATGAGGATCTGCATTCAGCCTTTGCGGCGGCGCCGGTTTTGAAAACTGAAGGATTTCGCTGGTCAGTTTCTCGAGTCGTGCCACTTCCCTGCGGGCAATGTCCGCAAATTCCAATTTGGGATCCTCTGCGGACATACCGTGTCCCAGAATATCCACGGCTCCCTGAATAGAGGCAAGCGGATTTCGAATCTCATGTGCGATGCCGGCTGAAAGCTGTCCCAGCAATGACAGCCGATCGGCATGCCGCAATTGATCGAAAGTTTCGTTTAATCGCCTATAGGCCTCGGCAAGTTCAGCTCCGGCCTTTTCCAGGCTCTCCCGTGTCCTGCGTTGAATTCTGGACAGGTATCCCACAAGCACAGCCATCACAAGATACATCGGTATTTCGGCATATTGCTGAAATGTGTAGCTGGGATGGTGCGACCAATCGTGCCAGATATGGGCGATAAACAATATCGCCAGGCCTGAGGCCGTTGCCAGCCCTCCCAAAATTTCGAACCAGAAACCGGCAAGAACAATCGGAATGTAGTAACTTCGCTGGTAGATCTGATGAAGATACGGACGCTCGACGCTGGTCTTGAAATGCAGGGCTGTGATGACCAGGACCAAAACGACGATGATTCCGATTCTCAGATATTTTTGCTTCGAACTTGTGTCCATTACGGCCTTCAACTTTGGGATGTTGATCCGGAATCATCTTCATCCTGCATGTTCACCGAAGAATCCGGAGGCATATCTTTATAGGGCCCAAGCCGATATTTCTGCATTCGATAGACAAGCACGTTTCTGGTGATATGCAAAAACTCTGCAGCCCGGGTTTGATTCCACTGGTTCTTTTCGAGTGCCGTGACAATCAGTTCCCTGTCCAACTCCGGAAGAGAAATTCCTTCAGCAGGGATCCGAATCACAGCCTTTCCAACCGACAGTTGCGGTTTCAATATTTCTTCCGGCAAGTCTTCCATCCTGGCAGTGTCATTCTGTGCGAAAACTATCAATCTTTCTATCGCATTCTCCAATTCCCGAACATTCCCGGGCCAGGAGTGATGCTCCAGCTTGCGAAGGATTTGATTTCCCATTTTGACTGGAGGTCTGCCGAAACGGCCGCAGATACGCTCGATGAAGGAATGCGCCAGAAGCGGGATATCTTCCTTGCGGTCACGCAGAGGGGGGATGTGCAACGGCGCCACATTCAAACGATAATAGAGATCCTGCCTGAATTCTCCATCCGCCATCATCTGCCGGAGATCACGGTTGGTGGCCGCGATGATGCGCACGTCGATCTTACGCGGCTTATTTGTCCCGATAATGTCGATCTCGTTCTCCTGCACTGCCCTTAATACCTTCACCTGAAGATGCAATGGCAGGTCACCGATCTCGTCCAGGAAAACGGATCCCCCTTCCGCCGCCTCGAATTTCCCCTCCTTGTTTGTTATCGCTCCTGTAAATGCACCCTTGCGGTAACCGAACAGCTCTGATTCGAGCAGCGCATCGGGAATCGCTCCGCAGTTGATGACGACGAAGGGACGTCCGCTGCGGGAACTGTTGTAGTGAATGGCCTTCGCGAGGATTTCCTTTCCAGTGCCGCTCTCACCCGTGATGAGAACGGTCGTATCGACGCGTGCAATATGCATCGCCTGTTCTATCACCCTGCGCATTGCCTGTGAAGAACCGGCAATTCCTTCGAACTTAAACTGCGCAGAAACAGCCTCCCGCAGATTCCGGTTTTCAGTGACCAGACCGGAGAATTTCAGCGCCTTATCCAACGTGTGAAGCAAGACGTCTTTATTGACCGGCTTTGTCAGGTAATGAAAAGCTCCAGCTTGCATCGCTTCCACCGCAGAATCGATCGTCCCATAAGCCGTAATTACGATAACCGGAGTATCCGGAGATTGTTGCTTGATGGCTTTTAGAAGATCACTCCCCAACAACTCCGGCATGTCCAGATCCGTGAGGATGGCGCTGATTCGATTTTGCGAGAAGGCATCGAGAGCCTTCCTCCCATCCTCGGCAGATATGACGCCGTATCCAGCTTCTTTCAATTGATATTCCAGAACACGCCGAAAGCTGGAATCATCATCGACAATCAGTATTACGGGCAGGGTCATCCGAACCTCCCAAGCAAATCCCCTTACACTCGCTGAAATTCGTATTTTATCAGCTCCCAGTTTTTGGGGGGCTTCGAGTCATGGCACGACATCGATGTTCCGGGTCAATCGAATGTCCGCTGAAGATCTTCCGACCAGGATCTTGACCGGCTCTTCCTCGACCACCCACTGGCTTTGGCTTTCATCCCAAAAAGCGAGGGTGAAGGCTTTCAGCGAAATCTGGACGCTCTTGGTTTCACCAGGCCTCAACAAGACCCGCTGAAAACCTTTCAGTTCTTTGCCCGGCCTTTCCACTTTCGATTTCAAGTGTGTCACGTAGAGTTGCACGACCTCTTCTCCTGTGCGCGTCCCCGTATTTCGAACATCGAGGCTCACTGTCACCTCGCCGTCTTCTTTCAGAGCGGACGCGCTCACATGCAGGTTGGAATATCGGAAGCCGGTAAAACTCAAACCGTGCCCGAATGGATACAACGGTTCCCCCTTGAAGTACATATAAGTCCGGCCGTGGCGAATGTCGTAATCCATCTTCGGCGGGAGTTGATCGAGAGATTTTGCCCACGTTGTGGTTAGGCGTCCGCTCGGATTGTAGTCCCCGAACAAAATGTCGGCCAATGCATTCCCCAATTCCTGAGTGGCGTGCGTAGCGGTGAGAATGGCCGGCGCATTCTCCTGACACCAAACGATGGCATAAGGAAAGCTCGTAACCAGCACCACCACGGTTTTTCGATTGACATCGAAAACCTGTCTTACAAGCTCCTCCGATTCGAGTGTTATCGAAACGCGATCTCGCCCCTCTCGCCCCTCGCTGCTCAGAGCGCAAGGCACCGTAGAGGAATCATTCCAAATTCCGGGCGCGTTGCGGTCGACGCCACACCAGGGATGATTGCCGACCACAACAACTGCAACGTCGGACGCCTTTGCGGCCTTCACTGCGGCGTTATCACGGTTGTCGACCGCATAACGGATCTCGATCCCAGGCCCGGCCTGATCTTTGATTCCCTGAAGAGGGGTCGCCAGATAGGGCGCCGGGCCGCTGTAGTAGTCGTATTGCACCTCGTTTGCACGAGGGCCGACTACGGCAATGGAGTGAATTTTCTTTCTATCGAACGGGAGAAAATTATCTTTGTTTTTAAGCATTACGATGGATTCACGCGCGGTCGCCCTGGCTACCGATCTGTGAGCTTCCGTATTCCATGGCTCCGTACCATCTTTGATCCTGGTGTAGGAAACCATTTCCGGAGGATCCAGCAGGCCGAGCCGAATTACGGTGCGGAATTTGCCCCGAAGCGCCGAATCCAGATCCGATTCCGTAACAAGTTTATCTGTGAGTGCCTCCCTGAGGGGTTCCTGATATGGATCCAGAAACTGGTTGGTTCCAATCTTCAAAGCGCCCGCTGCCGCCTCCTTCAGGGTCTGATAATACTTATGGTTTGAAACCATGTACCGCATGCCGCCGGCATCTGTCGAAATTATGCCGTCGATTCCCCACTCCTGAATAAGCCTTTTCACAATCGGATGCGTGGTCATAGGAATATGGTTCCACGCGTTGTAGGATTCCATGAAGGACTTGGCGCCCCCATCGAGGAATCCCATCCGGAAAGGAAGGGAATAATATTCCCGCATCAGTCGTGCATCAAAATCAGAAGACGAACCAATCCGGTTATCCTCGTTGCTGTTGGCCATGAAGTGTTTGAGTAGAGCAGCGGCCTGCCAGTACTTGGGATCGTCCCCCTGCAATCCTTTGATGAACGCAGCCGCCATTGTTCCATTGAGAAATGGGTCTTCCCCGTACGATTCTTCCGTCCTTCCCCAACGAGGGTCGCGAGCCAGGTCTGCGTTCGGCGCCCAGATCACCAGCGCAGGCGTTTTGAATTTCTCGTTCTGAGTAATGAACCGTGCCTCGTACCCTTCCACGGCGCCTGCGCGCCGGATAAGGTCCGTATCCCAGGATTGAGCCATCCCGACCGCCAGCGCAAATTGAGTTGTTGGAACTTCCTTCAACTGGCCCCAGGCCTTTCTGACAAGGCCGTGCAAACCCTCCGTCAATCCGGTATTTGGAATTCCCAGACGAGGGACTGCGGTTGTTGCACCAAGACATGCGATCTTTTCGTCGAGCGTCATTAAGGACAGAATGCTGCTGACGCGTTCTTCAATCGGCAGATTCGGGTCCCGAAAGGGGTATTGGCTTTGAGCGCTCGAGCGGAATGAAATTGCAGAGACGATGAGAAGCAGCAATCCAACCGCATACCGCAGAGCCATGGCGACCTCCCCAATTGCGTCTTTTCCCTTCATCATCAGGAATTGCAATTGGTTATTCAAGGTTAAAAAAGACGTCACGGATTCCCTTTACAGCCACCCATGGGAATCCTTGGCGTTTTGGCGCCGCAATGGTGGCAAGCGCAATGGTGTGTTACATTATAATGTTCTTTAAACTGCGGTGAGCGATGAGGGAATCATCACCTGAGGATTAAATCTGGAGGAGCAGGAATGGCTTCAACTTGTCCGAAGTGCCACAAAACCATCGATACCGACAGCGTCTGCTGCGCAGATATTAAATATACCTGGAAATGCAAATCGTGCGGCAAACTCTCGACGGGCTTTGTCATTCCCTACGGCCGCTGTTTTTTATGCGGCGGCGAAAATGAGTTGATTGAGGGCTACAGCGGCGCCAGCCCCGATCTGGTTGCAATCGTCCAGGAAGCTGTCCAGTTCGAAGTCGATATGTACCATTTCTACCGGCTCGCGCTACAGAAAACGACGGATGAGACGCTGAAATCGGTTCTCGAAAGCCTGTATCAAAAGGAGCAAGACCATTTAAGCGAACTTGAGGAAAAATATCACCTGCACTTTGGACACGACTTGCGGCAATTGCCTGAAAACGACGAGAAGATCGTCTTCGGATTTATTTTCCACGGAATCGATTTCAAGAATGCGAAAGATCACATTCTGCAGGTTTACAGCAAGGCGATTGCCATGGAACGCCGTACAAGGAATCGTTTCATGACCCACGCCGATTCCCTGCCGCCTGGCCCCCATAAGGAACTCTATCGAGAGCTCGCGGCAGAAGAGGAAGAGCACGTCAGCATTCTCGAAACCGAACGCGAGCAGTTTTTAAAGAAAAAATGAGCCACGGATTCTTCAATAAGGTTTTCTTCCATTATGTGGGGCGGTTCTGGAGAGCGGCCCCACATGGAAACCAGAGGCGCAGCACCTTATCTGTGGCCATGGAGCGGGCGTTAAAAATCACGTAGCTGCATGGAATCCAAAGGATCAAGCGGAATCAATTGGGACGCTTTGATTTCCTTCTTCTGAGGGGGCCCAGCTTCGGGCGTACGGTTTGCAAACGCTTTTCGCTTCGCCGCCGTTGCTGGTCTCGATCCCGCGCTCACAGCATTGCTCAACCGGAAGGTGTGGACCATCCCCTTCAACTCTTCCGCTTGCCCGGAAAGCTCCTCCGCTCCGCTCGCCGACTCTTCTGCATTGGCAGCCACCTCTTGCGTAACAATATTCATTTGGTTGATTACGGTGTTTACCTGCTCAACACCATGAGTCTGCTGCTCGGAGGCTTCCGCTATTTCCGCCATTACGGTACCGACCTTCTTCACCTGATCGTTGATATCTTTTAAGTTCACGAGCACTTCCTGGTTCAATGCCACGCCACTCTCGGAATTTTTGACCGATTCCTCGATCAGGTTGGCCGTATTTTTGGCCGCTTCGGCGCTGCGCATTGCCAGATTTCGGACTTCTTCCGCAACCACGGCAAAGCCCTTGCCGGCATCTCCCGCGCGAGCCGCTTCCACAGCCGCATTTAATGCCAGCAAGTTGGTCTGGAAAGCGATTTCATCAATGGTTTTAATAATCTTGGCGGTGGAATCCGATGAAGCTTTGATGCGATTAATCGCTTCGGATAAGCGCATCATGCTCTCGACTCCCGCTTCGACGGATGACTCCGCAATCTTCGATAATTGGCGCGCTTCTTTGGCGTTTTCTGAATTCTGCTTGGTCATGGCCGCCACTTCGTGCAGACTGCCGGACACCTCTTCAATAGAGCTCGCCTGTTCGGAGGCTTTTTGGGAAAGCGCTTGGCTTCCGGCGCTGATCTGATCTGAAGCCGAGGAAACCTCTTCTGCAGCCAATCCGACGCGTGCAAACGCATCGTCAAGGGTCTTGACCATCGCGTTGAGAGAATTCTGAAATAGCGCATGATCTCCCGCGGCGATATTGGTGACTCGGGCGGTCAGGTCGCCTTCCACTACCCTGTTCAACACCTTCATGGCCTGGCCAGGCGGTTTGACGAGCGAATCCCAAATCATGTTAATGCTTTTCAGCAAAACGACGTAACCGCCCCGAAAGGTATCATCCTTGCAGCGCTCTCTGAGCCTGCCTTCCTTAGCAGCTTCAGCAACCCGCTGGACTTCTTGTTCCAGCGCCCGGCCATTATTGATGCAAAACTGCATGGCCTTACCGACGCTGTCGCTTTCGCTGCGCACCTTGACGTTTGATGCGAAGTTGCCCATGCCAATGTTTGTCAGAGCCTCAGCCATGGTCTTCCGATATTCGATGGTCTTCCGGAAAGCAGCCGCCAATTCTGCCATTTCGTTGCTCCCGGTAATTTCATCCGCCGCCATTCCGCCGGTTTGCACTGTTTTGGAGAATTCCAGCACCTTATTCAACTGAGTGCTGATTCTGTTTGCGATTATCGCTCCCACAACCAATGCACCAGCCAACGAACAGAGCACTAGAGTTTTTTCGCCCCACCATCCAAATATAGCGGTAAGAATGCTGATCGAAGCAAAGGCGGTGAAAAGCTGTGTTCGAATTTTCACATTCCCGAACGACGTCATGGTAAATCTCCATATCTCCAAATATTGCCTTGAAATCCACTCGTATGGACGGACCAGACCAACAGAGATCTCTACCATAAGTCTTATCGGAGTCCCCGTTGTTGTTAATTAGTAAGTTAATAAAGCAGAAAACTTCTTCGAGGCAAGAAGCCCTGGAGTACTCCTTCAAATTCCGGCAAATGATGCCTGCGAATCGAATATTGTCCAATACCATCGGCAACAACTGCACTATCGCCAGACGCTATTTGTTTGGTAACATAGCATTTGGCTTCAATGCTCTGAAGCCGCTTAATCTGCTATTCGCAATTCATTTAGTCGATTGAAAGCAATTGAAGGCAGGAAGAACTGCGATGGAGAAACTTCTCTGCAAGCTCAAGGTGATTCTGTTGAGTATTGCATTTCTGATCAGCATCAGGCCTGGAGACACATCGCCGACAAGCTGCCAAACGGATCAGGCCCCCTCGGCGAATCGCCAGGAACAGAACGCAGACAGCTTCAAAATCAAAATAGGCGTGGATCTGGTAACGACCGATGTCACAGTTATCGGCACGCCCCAGTCTCCATTACGCGCCGAGGACTTCGTCATCTATGACAACGGTGTCGCCCAGCAGGCAACCAACTTCTCACAAGACCAGCGACCTCTCGCCGTCGCCATATTGATCGATGGAAGCTTGAGTACAGCGCCCTATTTGCCAATTCTCCAGATTGCGGCAGCATCGGCGCTCCGCCGCCTACGCTCAGACGATCAGGTAATGCTTTATTCCTTCAATTCCAGTATCTCGCGACTCAGTGACCTCACAGAAGACCGACTCCTGATAGCCGAGAAAATAGGAAAAATCAAAGTAGCACTGGGCACTAATATTTATGGCACCATTTTCGACGCCGCGAACCGCCTCAAAAAGAACGCTCCTAATCGAAGGCGGGTGATAATCCTGGTATCGGATAATTGCCACATTTTCGGGACACACAGCGTCGACAGCTGTCGCGTTGAACTGCTCGAAAACGCCGTCACTCTCTATGACATCAGAACTCCGGGTGACACGGAAGGGGTGAGCCAGTGTTTCAAAGAAGATGCGGACATAAAGAAGCTTGCCCCAGAAACGGGCGGCGATGTGATTGACGTGCGGCGACCGACATCACTTCAGGAGGGGTTGGAGAAGGCTATATCTAATCTACGGATGCAATATACCCTCGGGTTTAATCCTTCAGCACCGGGCGAAATCGGAAGCTTCCACAAACTGGTTTTAAAGCTCAAATCTGAGGATCGATGTCCAGGGTGCCGGTTGCTGACCCGCAGCGGTTATTATACCGGAGTTGCTCCAGCCCAGCCTGTACCTGACAACATACCGATCGCAACGCAGCAATGTCCCCAAGAAATCGATCAATTGCTGGTTGAAAGAAGCATTGCTACCGCTGGAAGCATCGATACCAACCTCCCGGGAATTCCGTTTACCGTCAATACCGCAGAGCAAAAGGACGCAAACGGGGAGCCGCAGATCAAAGTCGACTTGCAGATCGCACTTGCCGGAGTCGGCTTCAAAATGGTTGAAGGCAAGCACGCCTGCAAGCTGCGGATTGCAATTTTTTATGCCAATTCAAAACGGAAGATACTCGGCTCGGAGTGGAGGATACTCGAGGGACAGTTGAGCGATGAAACTTACTATGAGGCCCTGAAGACGGGAATTTCTTTTTCAGCCCCAGTTCCCTTAAAAGCTGAGAACCAGATGCTCAAAGTTGTGGTGTACGACGAGGAAACCGACAAGGTGGGCAGCAAACTTGTCCGGCTTTATTAGCTCCGAAAAAACGCCAC
>JBEKKY010000101.1:0-10361 GCA_050010475.1 Acidobacteriota bacterium
GAATTCGGCATAGACTTTGCCTTTTGATACCGTATCGGTTGTAGGAATATTGAAAATAGTCGACTGTGCGATCAATTGGCCTTTGAACGTTGCCAACAGAAGAAAAATCAATAGCCCCGATACTCTGTAGTTTTTCACTGTTATTCCCTACCTTTCTGTTTTGAATGAAAATGCGAACTGGAGCACCAAGCCGGTGTCCAGCCGTGATTCGTTTATGCTGGCGAAAACCCGTCGCCTCAAAGAAAACGTTTGTTCCATCAACTCACGCGAATCTGCATTGCAAACTTCATTCCACAAACGACCGGCAGAAAAAGCAGACGGCGCAATGTTCCTTTGCCTCATTGGGTTTGCCGCGTTTCCGCTTGGCTGGAAACCCGAACCCCGGTCCCAACAGATCCTCCTTTATTGTATATTGAATTTATCTTTATTACATGTTTGTATGATCGGCTTCAGTGGGGGAGACAAAAGAAAATGCACCGGGTGCAGCGGTTTTAGCGTTGTTTCGAGGGATCAAGGTTCCAGAGTGGAGATTGAATCGGCGAGCAATGACTGCTGATGACCGCCAACCGATGTGGATCCGCGCTGACTTCGAGATTGCATGGACGACCGGCCCGTCGCCCATAAGCGCTAAGATAAGTGAATTTCCTAGATCGGATGTTGAATATCGAATATCGAACATGAAATATCGAACCGCAGAAGTGAGGAAAGCTCTTCGAAATTCGACATTCTCTGTTCGATATTCGATATTTTCTGACATTCATTGCCAGGACTCATGCTTAAATTAGCGCTTATGGGCGGTCGCCCTAAGTCGCACACCGGTGCAGGGCCCTCGACTTCAATCGGACCCGGCAGACTCAAGCTCCTTGATCTCATGGCGGTGGCGCACTTCTCTCCCTTCGACAAGATAGATCACTTCTTCGGCGATGTTGGTCGCATGGTCTCCCACGCGCTCGAGGTTGCGGGACATCAAAATAAGCGCCAGCGCGCGTTCAATCGTGCCCGGATCGGCCATCATATAGGTCAAAAGCACGCGGAAGATCTGGTCGCGGAACAGATCGACCTCTTTCTCCTCCTCCAGAACAGCCCGGGCCAGATCGCAGTCGCTATTGACCAGCGCTTCAATGCTTTTCCGGACCATCGTCTCCGCCAGCTCGCCCATGCGCGGAAGATCGATCAGTGGTTTCAGCGGCGCCGATTTGAGCACATAGTGCGCATTCTGGCATATGTTCACCGCCTGGTCTCCGATGCGTTCCAGCTCGGTTGCGATCCGGGAGGACATAAAAAGAAACCGGACATCGCTGCCGACGGGCTGCTGCAGGGCGGTCAACTTGACGGCGCGGTCGTCAATCTCCAGCTGCAGGTCATTCACCTCGTTCTCTTTTCGCATGATCTCCTTCGAGAGGGACTCGTTGCGTTCGATCAGAACACGCAAGGAAAGCTGGACCATGGATTCGGCAATCCGTCCCATGAGCACCAGCTTTTCCAGCAGACCTTGGATTTGTTCATCAAAATGACGCTGCATGATTATCCAAACCTCCCTGATATATACTGCTCGGTTCTCGGGTCGGATTGCAGAGTGAAGAGGGTTTGGGTTTCTCCCACCTCTACAAGCTCGCCGAGCAACATGAACGCGGTGTAATCGGATATCCGGGCCGCCTGTTGCATGTTGTGAGTGACGATGACGATCGTGTACTGTCGCTTGAGATTGATCAGCAACTCCTCAATGCGGGCTGTTGCGATTGGATCCAACGCGGAAGTCGGCTCATCCATGAGCAGCACCTCCGGTTCGACCGCGAGCAGGCGTGAAATGCAAATCCTCTGCTGCTGCTCGGGCGAAAGCGACAAGGCCGAGGTGCTCAGCCGATCCTTCAGGGCATCCCAGAGGCCCGTTTGCGCCAGACCCCTCTCCACACGTTCGTCCAGATCTCCTTCGGACAAACCGTGGATCTTGGGACCGTACGCGATATTTTCGAAGACCGACAAGGGAAACGGATTAGGCCGCTGAAAGACCATTCCTACGCGTTTTCGAAGCTGCCTCAGGTCTACCCGATGATCGTAAATCGACTGTCCTTCCAGGAGGACATCTCCGGAAATGCGCATTCCCCGGATCGAATCATTCATCCGGTTGAATACGCGGACGAGAGTGGATTTTCCGCAACCCGACGGACCGATAATGGCGGTGATGGCATTGGGCTTGATTGCCAGAGATACATTGATGAGCGCCTGGAATTTGCCGTACCAGAGGTCCAGATTTTTCGTTTCCAATTTCATCTGAGAAGCAGAATCTGTCATTGCACCTTTCCCGGGAGCGCCGGCGTCTCGCCGGCTCTTTTAATAATCGCTTTGGAAGCTGCGACCTTCTATGCACGCTGTGAAAGAGCCGGCGAGACGCCGGCGCTCCGGCCAAGCTTATCCAAATCGGCCGGAGATGTAATCGGCCGTTTTTTTCTCCCGAGGCGTTGTGAACAGCAGCTCGGTTTTCTGAACCTCAATCATCTCGCCAAAAAGAAAAAACGCCGTTCTATCCGATGCCCGGGCTGCCTGCTTGACATTATTGGTGACCAGAATGACCGTAAAATTTTTCTTCAACTGCTGCAAGGCTTCTTCAATTCTCCGCGTTGAGATCGGATCCAAGCCCGAACAGGGCTCGTCAAGCAGCAGCACCGACGGTTCCAGGGTCAGGGTTCGCGCAAGGCAGAGCCGTTGCTGCTGTCCCCCGGAAAGGTTGCGGGCAGGTTCATCCAGGCGATCCTTCACCTCTTCCCAGAGATACGCTTCCCCCAAGGCTTTTTCGACCTTTTCATCACGTTGGCTTCTTCCCTCCCGGTTGAGACTCAGACCAAAGGTGAGGTTCTGATAAATCGTCATCGGCAGGGTGACCGGGACAGAAAAAACCATACCGACTTTACGCCTCAAAACCGCGACCTGGAGTTCCCTGCTATAAATGGATTGACCGTTGAGGAGCACGGTGCCCGATACCTGCCAATCGGGGTCCAGATCGAGCAGGCGGTTGAGACAGCGCAGAAAGCTCGTTTTACCGGCGCCCGCGGGTCCAATGATCGACAAGATCTCCCCGCGGCGTGCCTCGAGCGTTACTCCTTTCAGTATTTCATTGCCTGCATAACTCACGCGCAATTCTTCCGTGCAAATCCCAGCGGAATATTTTCCGGCTTCTCGACTCGGTGCAGCTTCCAGCTTAGCGTCCATCGCGCAGTCTCTTGCGAATCCGGGCCCGAATCATGATCCCGGTAAAATTCAGCAGGAACGTGAGCATCAACAGAACCAGCACTGTCGAATACAGAGCGGGTTTGGTCGCCTCGACATCAAAGGCCTGGGTGCTCATCACGTACACGTGGTATCCGAGCTCCATGAATTGATTGTGAAGCCGGACGGGAAGCTCGGGCAGTGAATAGGCTGCGCCCGTGAACATGACCGGAGCCACTTCGCCGGATCCGCGGCTCACGGCAAGAATTCCGCCGGTAAGAATTCCTCCTGCCGATTGCGGGAGAACGACCCGCCATATCATTTGCCAGCGCGTTGCGCCGAGAGAATAGGCGACCTCCCGATAATTGGCGGGGATTGCCCGCAGCGCCTCTTCCGTGGCCACGACCACCGTCGGAAGTGTAAGCAAGGCCATCGTCAAAGCGGACCAGATGATCGCCGGCTGGCCGTAAACCAAGCTGCCTCCGTACAAACCGCGGTCGATTCCTCGCCCGACAAACTCAATAAAGAAACCCACACCGAAAAGCCCAAAAACTATGGCAGGTACCCCTGCCAGGTTTTGAATGGCCAGCCGGACGAAATGCACCAGGCGGGATCGTTTCGGCGCATACTCATGCATGTAGATCGCAGTCGCCACGCCAAGCGGAATCACTGCAATGGTCATCAGAATCACAAGCGCGGCAGTTCCAAAAATTGCCGGGAATATTCCCCCTTTGGTGAAGTGGTCCCTCGGCGGCTCAGAAAGGAACTCCCAGGACAGTTTGCCCGCTCCGTACGTCACGATATTGCCGATAATAATCGCCACGATCGCGATGATGATCAGGCAGGCCAAGGCAGTGAGGGCCTGCATCGCTTTACCCTTCAACTCTGTCCGATCCGACCAGTTCGAAGGCATCAGAAGGCTCCTTGCAGCTTCTTCTGCAATCTGCCGACCCACCAGCGGCCTATGAGATTGATGACGAAGGTGAGGAGGAAGAGAAATGCTCCGATGAAAAAGAGGACATGATAATGGGGGCTTCCCTGAACGAGTTCGCCCAGTTCCGCTGCAACGGTCGCGGAAAATGTGCGGATGGAATCGACGGGCGACCATGAAAGCACCGCGGCATTCCCGGATGCCATCAACACAATCATGGTTTCGCCGATTGCGCGACCGAACCCGAGAATGCATGCGGCCAAAACTCCGGGCATGGCGGCAGGAAGCACGACTCGAGATGCCGTCTGCCAGGAAGATGCCCCCATCGCAATGGAACCCTCACGAAAAGCCTGCGGCACCGAAGAGAAAGCATCCTCGGAAACGGTATAGACAATCGGGATCACTGCCAGGCTGAGACCGATCCCTGCCGTCAATGCATTCAGCCGGTAGGTCCAGCCGAAAGCGCCCTGCAGCCAGCTGGCGATCACCATCAGACAGAAAAATCCGACGACCACGCTTGGAATGCCTGCCAGGACCTCGATACAGGGCTTGATGGTCTCACGCGCCCACGAGGGCGCAAATTCCGAGGTATAGAGGGCAGCCGCCACCGCCAGCGGAATTGCAATCAGAACAGCGATCAGAGTTACTTTCAGCGTGCCGACAAAAAGCGGAAACAACGAGTACTTTGGCACGTCCGAGATCGGCTGCCAGCTGAACTCAGCCGCTTCTCCGGCGTGATGCACCTGCGGGAGAAAAAGCCTTGAGAGGCTCGCCTCGCTCCTGACCTCCGGCGAAGTAAGCACCGGCAGGGCTTCTTTGCCTATAAAAACAAAAATCAGGATGAGCGAAAGGATCGCAACGAAAGCGCTCCCTTTGATGATGAATGCTGCGAACCGGTCGCTGAGAATTCCGATGCGCTGCAGTTTCGGCAGCGGCATCACTTCTGAATGATAGGGTAATACCCCACTGCTTCGCATAGTTTCTGTCCTTCCCGGTCAAGCACCCAATCGATAAAGGATTTCACATCGCCGGACGGTTCCCCGATTGTGTAGAAAAACAGATTTCGGGAGAGGGGGTACTGGCCTGTCTTTACGGTGGCAAGCGAAGGGGACACGGCTTCGCTTTTTTCATCCTTGCGAACCGGGACGACCCGAATTCCGGATGCATAGGCAATTCCGCCGTAGCCAATCGACGCCGGGTCTTTCGAAACCGCATTCACGATCGCGCCGGTGCCGGGCAGCGTCTGGACTTCCCGCGCAAAATCTTCGTTGTTCAATACATGCTCTTTGAAAAACTGGTATGTGCCGGAACTGTTCTCTCGTCCATAGGCGACAAGGCGCGCATCTTTCCCCCCCAATTCCCGCCAGTTCGTGATTTTGCCGGTGTAGATGGATTTGATCTGCGGCTCGGTCAGGGATTGAATCGGGTTGCTTTCGCTGACATAGATTGCCAGGCCATCCAGTGCGACAGGAATTTCTTTGACGTCTTTTCCATGGCGGCTGCGGACTTGGTTTTTTTCGGCAGGTTTCATGGGCCTCGAGGCATTGCAGATATCGGTGCCGCCATTAATCAGGGCTGCAATTCCCACACCCGATCCGCCCCCAGTCACCTGGATCGTGAGTCCCGGGTGCTCTTTCATATAATTCTCGGCCCAACTCTGAGCCAAAATCACCATGGTGTCCGATCCCTTCACTGTCACCGGCCTGTGCTGCTCGCCGGAATCCGGTCCACGGCCACATCCGCTGAGAGCAACAGCCAGGGCTGAAACAAGCATCAAAACGACGCACCTATTCCTCATGATCTCCTCCCGAATGAGGGCATTCTAAAAACTGAATGTGAGGTAATTACAAAGATTTCGTTAAGATTCAGTTAAGAAACGATTAACCAGTGGAGCTTCTATTGGACATAAATATCTCTGGCTCGGAAGTTGTGATAAGAATTAGACTGATTTCTAAACCATTCGCTGGTACAAAAGAGAAATGGCGATGCAAAAACCAGATCCTTCCGCTTCAAATAACGTGAAGAACCGGCTTTTTTGGAAAGTGGGGCTTCTTAACCTCCTGACGCTGCTGCTGGTTTTGATTATTTTGGATATCTATGTTGTTCAAACGCTGAAACGCGAGTATCAGGAAGGGGCTTTTTCGCAGTTGGAATCGCTATCGCGCGTAGCTCTTCGAAAACCTCCTCAATCGTCGGATGCAGCCGAGCTGATGGAATGGGCTCACTGGTGGGCCCGGGGTGGAATACGGGTAACCCTCGTCGCGAACGACGGTACCGTACTTGCCGACTCCGATGAGAATCCCGCAACGATGGAAAACCATCGCGAACGGCCGGAAATCCGGACAGCGTTGTCAGCCGGCTCAGGGCGCGCTGTACGCTATAGCACCACGCTCAAACATAAGCTCGTCTATTACGCAATACGTTTCGATCTGAACAACCAACCACCACTGGTCATGAGGTTTTCTCTGCCTGTTTACCGCCTGGATGAGGGAATCGCCGAGTTTCGCAAGCGGCTTTGGAGCACCTCGCTTTTGATTCTCGTATTGACTGGGGGAGTATCGCTGTATTTCTTTCGCAAGGTCTCCAACCGCATTGGACGCCTGACTGAATTTTCCCGGAGGGTGGCGGAGGGAGATTTTCGCCCGATGTCTCTCGAACGGAGCAATGATGAATTGGCGGACCTGTCGAGCACCCTCAATCAGACGGCATTGCGATTGGATAAAACCATCCGCACCTTGACCGAAGAGCGGAATCAATCGGCAGCGATACTCGCCAGCATGGAAGAAGGAGTGCTCCTGATCAGCACGGACCAGCGAGTCATTTTCTGCAACAGCGCTTTCTGCCAGGCAGCTGGCGTGACGAACGCCCATTGGGAAGGCCGGCCGGTGGTGGAATTGATCCGGAATTCGGACCTGCTCTCCATGATTCAAAAAGCGCTGATCGGCAACGAAGTGATCCATGGGGAAGTGGTCGTCGGATCCATTCGTACCCGGAGCTTTGCCGTAACCTCCGCACCGGTTCAATCCGATGCGCTGATTTCGGGCGCAGTCATGGTGCTGCACGACATCAGCGAAATTCGAAGGCTGGAACGCGCCCGCCGCGACTTCGTGGCAAATGTCTCCCATGAATTCAGAACCCCCTTAACCGCCATTCGCGGCTTTGCCGAGACACTCCTGGAAGGCGCTTTGGAGGATTCCGAGAACAGACGGCGATTCATTGAAATCATTCACGACCATGCATTGCGGCTTGGCCGCCTGACAAACGATCTGCTCAGGTTGGCACAAATCGAGGCGGGGCAACTGCAGCTGGAAATCCAGCCCATTACGGTCGCCAGCATCCTTGACCCCTGCATTGAGACGACCCGTGTCAAGGCGGCGCAGAATGGACTGACGCTGGAAGTTCAATGCACGCCCGATTCCCCGGTGCTTCTGGGCGACCTCCGCTCGTTACAGGGAGTGCTGCAGGAAATCCTCGATAATGCGATGAGGTATTCGTCCGAAGGAGGCCGGATCCTTGTCAATACGGCTGTCCAGGAATCCGAAGCCGTAATCTCGGTTTCCGATACGGGAATTGGAATTCCCAAGGCAGATCAGGAAAGAATCTTTGAGAGGTTTTACAGAACAGATCCGGCACGGTCGAGAGAATCCGGAGGAACGGGGCTTGGACTCTCGATCGCCAAACACCTGATTGAAGCTCATGGCGGCCGGATCAAAGTGGAAAGCGAAGTCGGCCGGGGATCTACATTTTACGTTTACTTGCCAAGACAGGGCCAACCCGATTAATTGGATAGATTCGATTCAATGCCGGTCTGGCTCCCCTGCTCAGAATCATGGTTCTTACGGGAAGGGGGCAAAGCTCTCTGACGAATCTTTTCAGTGCGCTGATGTTGGTTTCCGTTTCAGGATGCGACGTGGCGGATCCCAGGCATCCAGGACCCGCATTTTCGGCGACCGGCCCGGTGAAGACAATCGGAATGCGCCGGTCTGCGGAAAGCATTTGCTCGATGGTCCCCAACAGCTCGGCTCCGGGCCTTTCGATGCTGAACAGGACCAATGCAGGCGCTTCACTTCGAAAAATCTTCAGGGCGTGTCGAAGACTGCATGCCGTGATCACATCGTACCCTTCGGCTTCAAATTCTCTCCGATATAGATCCCGGCTGCACTGGTACTTGTCAAAAACCAGTATTTTAAGCATAGGATTTCCTGCAGTTCGAGTTCGTGACGCTTCCAAATTGCAAAACTCCAGAAACCTTATACGACACTTCCGATCCGCCTTTTGTTATCAGTTGATTTTGTTTTGATTAAATTGCAAGCAAATGACAAATTCCGTCCCTCTCAAGAAATTCGACACTGAACAGAAACGCTGATTCCCCACCCGCGATTAACGCCAGCCGCTCATAGACCAAGCATTCGAGAAAAAGCCAGTTAGCCTCTTTTGCATACTGCACGATCTTGTTGTGTTGATCAGTCCTATTTACGATAGGAGATATCGGCCGGCCGCAAGACAAGAGGCGTGGGCGAATCAGCCGTGGCATATGAATTACGCAGGAAGAAATCAACACCTGACGGCATAAGACGCATTGCCGAAGAGCTGATCGAGGACTCTTTCACGGCGCTGCTAAGCCAGACACTGTCCCGGGCCGAGGCGGTTCGCGCAATCCGCAAGCCACGTAAGGAAGTCAGGGCAACGCCCAGGCTGGTGCGGTATGACTTGGGCGAAAAATACTTCCGTGTGGATGATGCAGCTTTTCGGAGGGCACCGAGCTCCTGTCCCAAGTGCGTGATGCCGACCTGGTAATCGCAACTTCTCCGTCATGCATCAGGCGCGGTCCCGCAAAGATTTTTCGATTCGCTGCGGAGAGCGCTCCAGGCATGGCGTTAGGCGCGCTTAATGAAGTTATACACTCAACCGCAGATTACAAGGATTTCACAAGAGATCGGTGAAATCGTTGTAATCTGCGGCTAGGTGCGGCTCAGCTTAAGTTATTTGCCGACAACCAGCAGCACAAACGATCCCGCTTTTACACGTCGCTGCGGCTTTTTTGTCGGGTCAGTGGCCGGCATTTCTTCGTATTCGGCGGCAGGGAGAAAGATCTTCTTTGTCTTCGAATCGAATGCCATTGTTTTTGCACTTGGTTGAGTTGTGACCGCTCCGGCATCCTCATACTCGTCGGCTGATCTCTGCCGGTAAATGCTCAAAGTTCCGTCACCGCACGAAAAGAAAACCAGGCGAGCATCCGGGTCAAAGGCGGCATTGTCAACACGGCCGCCAATGGGAAAACTGCCAATCACTTTTCCGCTTGCGGCGTCCATGACCACAAACTTCGGCTCAGTCCGGCACCCGATAAACAGCCGATTGTTTTTTGCGTCGTACGCCAAACCCGTCGGAGTCTTTGCCACGCCGATTGGGAACCTCTTTTTGACTTCAAGCGATTTTGGATCGAATACCACGACCTCATTCGTGTTTTCGCTGTTGACATAAATCAGTCCGTCCGATCCAACGATCGCCTGTTCGCCGTCTCCCTCCAGTTTGACTGTACCTGCGAGTAGGCCTGTGGCAGCATCAATAGCGCTGACGTCATGGGAGCCATGATTATTTGTGAAAATGCGCTTGGAGCCTTTATCGTAGTAGATGCCGTCCGGTCCCTTCCCGACATCAACCTTGTTGATAAGCTCGAGCGTGGAGGGATTAAAGATTGAAACCTTGTTTTCTTTGCCATTGCTTGTGAAACCCCGTTTGAACTCGGGCGCAATCGCGACTCCATGAACCCCGGGCGTGTCGGGAATAGTGCCGAGCACTTTCCCGTTGTCGGCATCGAGGACTTCCACTTGGTTCTCATGGGAAACAAAAACTCTTCGGGTCGCATTATCGATTGAGACGTAGTCAAAACCGCCTGTCCCGGGAACAGCGTAACGATTCACGACTTTGTACTCGGTTGCGCCGAACAGCAACAAAGTACCGAAAAAAAGACAAGCCACTGCGCGTGCCATGCATCGCATTGAGTATCTCCTTATAAGTTTTGAATAGCCATCACACCAACCTAAAACTCAAATCGCAGGGTCATTTGGATCCGCCGGGTCGGCATCGCGGATACCGCATGTCCGAAAAACGGCGAACTCAGGTCACCTTCGAAGGAAGCATCATTCACATGGTTCAACACGTTGAATGCATCCAGCGCGAAGGTCGTCACCAACCCTTTTTCTTTCTCCTTTTTATTCCAGATAAA
>JBEKKY010000102.1:0-10333 GCA_050010475.1 Acidobacteriota bacterium
GCAACGGCTGCCGAAGGAAGCACGGGCGTCATGCTGGCCACCTGGCCGGTGATATGCGAACCAGCGGAATCCGCCGGCGGGTTCTTTGCAACAGCAGTCGCCCCGCTCTCCTGCGCATCCTTCTGAAGGGTCGCTCGAAGCTCTTCGATCTGTCTCTGCTGTTCGGCTAATTGGCGCCTCAGTTCGTTGATTTGGCTCTGATTGCCGGCTGCGGAATCAGGGGTCGATTGGGACGCGATCGGATTCGGAACATTCGCTTCATTTGAACCGGCTGAACTTTGCGCGGCGGCTATGGATGCAACCAAAAGCAAACAGCCGCATACGACGTACACGGAATGCAAAATATACCTGCGCTTCCACCCTGCTGTTAAACTCATCTCTCACTCCTTTGGTGTTGTAGCGGTTGAAAACAAATTTATTTAAAACCTGCAATGATCTTTTGAATTCCCCGTTCCTGCTCTATTCGCCCCCGCATGTTCTTGCTTTGCGGATGAACGTGCTCCTGATTTTCGGACAACCACAGATAAGCCGAACCTATGGAGCACGAATTTGTATGGTAGCGATCCATTGTTAGTGGAATATGAGAGATTCGTTAAATTTCAGTTAAGTTGATACTGGAGAATTGTTGCAGTGTTGATGCCTATCGGCTGTCTTTTGTTGCGGGAGGTTGGAGTCCTTTCTTCAGAATCATCGTGGAATAATTCGGAATACCTGGCATTGAGTTGTTTGAAGGGAAACCTCATGAAGATGGTTGCCGGAGCTAAGAATTTGGCGAGGGCAAAATATTCTGCCGGTTATTCCCTGAATCGATAACCAAACCCACGGACGGTTTCGATCCATTCGCCACAGTCACCCAGCTTCTTCCGAAGCCCGGTAATGTGAACATCGATGGTGCGATCCACCACCGAGATTTCGCGTCCCAGGGCGCCGTCAATCAGCTCGGAACGGGAAAACACCTGCCCCGGATGATCGGCAAGGAAGTGCAGCAGCCGAAACTCCGAGGCAGTCACCGCGATGCTTTTCCCCTCACAACTCACTTCGCGCCGCGTCAGATCGATGGTCAACTCGCCATGCCGGATCACCGTCGCAGGCGCAGTCTGGGACGTTGATCGGCGCAGCACCGCTTTAATGCGCGCGGCAAGTTCACGCGGACTGAAAGGCTTGGTCACATAGTCATCAGCCCCGAGTTCCAGTCCCACGACACGATCCGATTCGGAAGATTTTGCCGTCAGCATGATGATTGGGACCGCAGCAGTTCGTGCATCGGATCGGAGCCGGCGGCATACTTCGATCCCATCCATGCCGGGCAGCATAAGATCTACG
Organism: Acidobacteriota bacterium; assembly: GCA_050010475.1. GTDB lineage: Bacteria > Acidobacteriota > UBA6911 > UBA6911 > UBA6911 > UBA6911. The sequence continues at coordinate 1,324 of JBEKKY010000102.1, forward strand.
ATAACAAGGTCCGGCAAGTTGCGTGCTGCGGCTGAGAGACCGGATTCCCCGTCACTTGCGCCCTTGACCAGAAATCCTTCCTTCTCGAGACCGTACTTGACCAACTCAACGAGATCTTTTTCGTCATCGATGACAAGAATTGTACCTTTTGGCATTGAGTTCTCCCCAATTTGCGCTCCAACTATTATCACAAATCCAATGTTCTGCAAACCAAAGACCTTGAGTAGAAGGAGCGAAAAAAGCCGCAAGACTTTGCATCCCGCCTTCGCGTATCAATACTCCGAACTCGCAATCCGGCAGAGCGGTGAATCCGGAATTCACTGCAGGATAGATCCATATCGGGTGGATTAACTGTTCGCTGAAATGCGATCGGACAGTAGCAATCGGATTAGGCAGGTTAACGAGATCATAGATAGATGGTTCTGCCCCCTTGCACATCAGAGCCGAATCTGCTGATGAATCCAAAACAGGCAATATCCCGCCGATGCCACGCTTTTTATATTTAATCCTAACGGCACAATCTTGCGGCGTAGAGTGCAGATGTGCACTCTCAGAGTTGCCGGATTAAATTTTTCTTCCTCCCAAACATATTGCCACAGCATCTTCGACAGGACCATGTGGCCGATTGCCCGGGACAGACCTGAAAGGATCAGAAATTCTTTGGGCGGCAGAAATAAAACACGCCCTTCGAAAGTCACGTGATAGGAATTGTGTTCTATTCGAAGACTGCCATCATCATAAACATCCGTATCCGCAACGAAGAGATCAGATTTGCGATTTGTTTCCGCCTTTTCTTGTCTCATTAGATTCCTGGAAACCGGGATCCGTTCGCTCGGGTTTTTGTAATCAAATTAATCAACGACAAAACATTCTTTTCGCCCGAACATAGCCTGCCTATGTTTCAGAAGAACGGCCGATATCGTGGCATGCATAAATTTAGAAAAGATAAATGTTCTGTTAGGATTCGGTTAATTCTCGCAGATGTTGCAGAGACAAACGGTTGCCACTCAGCTCTTTTTCAGCAGGGCCGCATGGCTCCGGCAAATGCCTGGACGATCGACGCCGCGCAATCCGGCCTTGTCGGCCAGAATCAGTTCTGCGGCGTTGCCTTCCGGACTGCACTGGGGTCGCCTGTCGGGGGAGGCGCATGGTCTTCCTTGGCCGGCGGGCCAAGCAATTCGTAAAATATAGGCTTCAACGCATCCGCCCATACTTGATACCCTTTGATTGCCGGGTGCAGCTTGTCGGCATTCATCATCCCATCGAAAAGCCTGCCCTCGCCATCGGCCAGCTTGTCATTGATATTCAGGTATCGGATCTTTTTGCCGTCGGCCAATTTCGATAGATTCTCGTTGACTCTGTTAATGATGGAAAGCACGGCGATATTGTCGTTGCGAGGGAAAATGCCCATCAGGATAATGGTTGCTTCAGGCGCCTTTTCCCGCATGGTCTTGATTACTGCCTGAAGTCCCTTTGTTACATCTGCAATCTTCTCTTCTTCCGCTCCCGCAATTACTTTGTTTCCTATATTGTTTGTGCCGGCCAGCAGCACAATGACTTTAGGGTGAACGTTGTCCAACTCCCCAGTGTTCAGACGCCATAGAATATTCTGAATGGTATCGGCGCCCCATCCGAAATCGGCCGCGTTCCACCCAAAAAAGTTTTGATTCCAATTGGCCAGCAAATCCGGATAGTCGATAGCGCCCCACCGGCGAGTAATGGAATCCCCCTCGAAATAGAGATCAATCCCACCTTTTTGGGCCTTCTCCAAAAGCTGAGCGTGAGCAATCAAGGAATTTTGATCTGTTCGGGAAAGGGGCTGATCCGCAGCGAACTGCGCCGGAGCTTGGGCTGCAAAGCAGAAGGGCACAAGAAATCCCGTGCTTGCCAGAAAGAGAATAATAAGCCGTCTGATTCTCATCGATTTCTTTTTCGCCGGCCAAACCTGCAGCGCCGGAAAATCCTCCAGAATCCTGGATCGGTTGAGATCTGCTCAGTGATGCTGCACATTCTATTTTCTTTTCCTATCCCGGAATCCGGATGAGCTTCCGGATATTTCGCGAAAATAACTTTTCCTTTTGTTCTTCAGTCAAAGTGTGCGAATCGCGAATCAGATCAACATAAGTCTTTTGATCGCGCCAGGGGCTATCGGAGCCGAAGATGAAATAATCTTCCTTCTGGCGATAGAGCTCGACCGCAGCTTTGTTGCGCTTCATGCTTTCCAATACAAATGCGATATCAAAGTAGCACTGATACCCGCCCAAAAGATCAACGACTTTGTCCCACTCGCCATACCCGCCGCCGTGCGCCAGGACTACTTTGGAACCGCTGAAGTTCTTCAGAAATGCGGCAAATCTTTCAACGGAAGTGTAGTCGCACCCCGGCAAACTTGGATCATACCCCGAATGGAAGTACAGCACCATTTCGTGTTTCGCTGCCTCCTCGTAGATTGCATATGCTGCTTTTGAATCTACAGGAAAACCCTGGTAGCCGGGATGGAATTTAAGGCCCTGCAATCCATATTCGGACATTTCCCTGATGAGATCCCGACAACCGGAATCCAATGGATGAACAGAGCCAAAAAAGAACAGTCGCGGAGAATGGGACGCAGTGTCTTTAATCCATTTGAAAATTCCGCTTCCCTGACCTGGGCTGGTCGCGACCGGCAGAACGATTGAAAAATCGATTTGCGCCGAATCCATTGAGCTCACCAATCCGTTCAGCGTTCCGTCCGTGAAGGCTTTCAGTTGGCCTTTTATGTTTGAGATGACGGTATGCAGGGCTTTCTTTGCAACAGAATCCGGATAGATGTGAGTATGCGCGTCTACGATCAAGTCAGACCTCCAACGAGCAGAAAGAGCTCAATCAATTCAGCCGCGTGATCCAATGGATTTGAACACGCACTAGCGGCCTGTAACAATGCGATAGCAAGCAGATTTCACCCGAAGCGCCGAAGGCGCGGAACAGTAAAGACACCAAGGGATCGGATTGAGCCCTTGGATATTCTGGATAGGTCGGCGTTGCTTCGCGTCTGTCCTGGCCACTCATCCCGCTTTATTACCAGATGAGCCTGGCTCGTATGGCTGTCACTCGGCTTTCCTGGGGGCAAATTTAATCAGGTAAATCAGCCCCAGGATAATCAGCAAGGCTCCCCACCAGATTCCTGCGTGCAGATAAGCCATCTTCACCGAATACTCCGAAGGGTGGAGCATTTCGTTGATCCCTGCACCCAGGATGAGGATGCCGTAAATTCCGAGCAGAATTCCGATGAAAAACCAGATGGAAATTCGATGCTGATGCATAATTCCCTACCAGAAGATAATATTGAGAACGACGAACACAATGGCGACAGCTGCAGCCCAAAATATCGGGCGCTTGATCAACGGGATGTCCCGTTCGGACGGAATGTCGGTGCAACCGCGGACCAGCCCTACGAGTTCACTCTCGGACTTCGGCTTGGTATATAGACTGACGACGAGCGTCACCAGCACACAGACGATGAACGACCACAGTCCGCGATACATATTTTCGGCCATAGCCTTGGCGTGCTCCGAAAGTGCGATGTAGCGCAATGCGGACGGATCCGCCGTCACCCATGCCCACATTCCTATGCTCGACACCGTTCCGGCCAGCAGGCCCCAGAAACCACCCGCGGCAGAAGTCCTCTTCCAGAACATACCCAGCAGCACGGTGCCCAGTAACGGAGCAATAAAAAAGCTGAACAACGCCTGCACGTAATCCATGATGCTGCCGAAATGCATCACCGTGTATGCCGTGCCGATGCTCGCCAACACACCCAGAATGGCGCACCAGCGGCCCATTTTCACATAGTGGGAATCGGCCGCGCTTTTTCTGAACAACGGTTTATATATATCGTAAGTCCAGACTGTCGCGAAGGCGCTGACGTTGCCGGCCATGCCGGACATGAAGCCTGCGATCAGGGCAGTGATTCCGAGTCCCATCAGGCCGGGTCCGCAATACCGGGCAAGCATTAAAGGCAAGACCTCATTATAGCTGTGCAGCCCTTTCGCAACCGCCTCGGTCTCTCCCACAAGCTTGACGTCCAGCAGCGCGAGACCCAGCAGGCCCGGCAGGATCACGATCAGCGGGACCATCATTTTAAATGCAGCGCCGATAATCGGCGCCATCTTTGCCGACCGCAGGTCTTTGGCGGCAAGTACGCGCTGCACGACAAGGAAATCCGTCATCCAGTAGCCCGGCGACACCACCAACCCCAGGCCGAACACGATCCCGGTCCAGTGAATCCCCATGGGATTCGCAGTGAAATCTCCCATGGTTCTCCAGAGATGTGTGTAATCGCCACCCGGAAAATTGTGCTGGATCCGCGCCACCATGCCGCTCCATCCTCCGGCTTCAATCAACCCGATGATCGGGATCAACAGCGCGCCGAGCCATATGAGCATGAACTGCAGAACCTCATTGAATATCGCCGAAAGCAGACCGCCCAAAGCTACGTAAATTGCCACCGTGATCGAAGACACCCAGATGCTGAAATGGATGTCCCAACCCAGCACAACCTTCATCACAATCGCCATGGAATACATGTTGACGCCGCTCATGAATATGGTCATAAGCGCAAAGCAGATGCCCGATAACAGCCGCGTCGAATCGCCGTAGCGCTTTTGCAGATATCCGGGGACCGAATGGGTTTTGCAGATGTAATAGAACGGCATCATGACGATGCCGAGAAAGAGCATGGCCGGGATTGCTCCGATCCAATACCAGTGCGTCGCGAGAATGCCGTACTGGTAAGCCGAGGCGGCCCAGCCCATGAGTTCCAGCGCTCCGAGATTAGCAGCCAGAAAGCTCAGGCCGGCAATCCACGCCGTCATTTCCCGCCCGGCCATGAAAAAGTCCTCTCCCGTTTTCGTGAACCTCTTCAGGTACCAGCCGATCGTGAGTACGAGGAGAAAGTAGAGGACGATAATCGCGAAATCTACAGCTCGAAGCGAAAGAAGTTTAGAAGGAACAGACGCCACTGCAGTCGCTAGAAATAGCATAGGTAGCTTCTCTTTGATTGGTAGCTGGTTTCAGGTTTTTTCGAAGACTTCTCTTCGTCACATTTCATTTTCAGGAACGATGCGGATCTCCTGCAATGGCTCCTGCTGCGGTTCGGCAGCGAACCAGGCCAATATCCAACCGGGCCCCTTAAGCAATTCAGGATAATGTCTGCACAAACAACCTACCGCCCCTTCAAATGCGAGCAAAACTTGTAATTCGGTCGCTCATTGTACTACGCATAAGCAAAAATCTGAGCAAAAGTTATCGGGTGCATAGTTTTTGCAGTAAAGCCCACCCCTGCTTGCACGTTGCCCTCTGAAAAAACCTCTATTTATTGACTTGCATCAAGGATTTATATCCAGACCAGCCGCAAAATAAAAATAGGATCCGGTTGGACGATTAGCCTGAGTCGTATTGACGACCCCAAAGGAGCTGATTTGCATTCCTGTAAACCGCCGCCTTAGTCTGCGCGACTCGAAAGGGCTTCCACCACGTGCCTCATTCTGGGAGGCTTCCTGGTACCACTCGCTGTGCGGGTGGAGTGTTTTGGTAATGATTTCTATTGTATAAGATAGCAGCAACATTCATAGGAAGAGAGCTTCACATTCTGGGAAATGCAGCCCTCGGCTGTTTTTGGATCTCACGGTCACCGACGGAAAGGAGATCAGACACATGTCTACCAAAACCCTCAAAACAGCGGCTATTGTGTGTTTCATCCTGGCAATGGGTGGACTTCTCCTGGGCGGTTTGTTCGCCAACCGGGAGGCGCCGCCTTATCCCGGGCACATAACCGGACCGGATGGAACGGTGCTCTTTACCAAAGCCGACATCCTGGCCGGACAGGACGTTTACCAGCGCTACGGGCTGATGGACCATGGCAGCGTCTGGGGACACGGCTCTCAACGCGGGATGGAATTCTCCGCAGTCACACTGCATCGGATGGCCCAAATAGTGCGGGATAACATCTCCCAGGCGGTTTATGGGCGCCGATACGACGCACTTGCCGCCGAAGAACGCGACCTTGTCGACGTTCGAACCCGACGGTTGATCAAAACCAACAACTATGATCCCAATTCGGATACTCTTCGTCTGAACACGGGCCAGATTGCCGCGCTGGGCGATAATGAAGATTTTTGGGAGCGCACATTCCGGGATGGAGACCAGGGGTATGGATTTCTCCCCGGAACTATTCCCACACAAGAGGAGCGAAAGCAGATCGGCCGCTTTTTCTTCTGGACTGCCTGGGTGGCTTCCACGGCTCGCCCCGGAACCGATCACAGTTACACGAATAATTGGCCTCCGGATCGCACAGTTGGAAATGTCGCCACGACGCAGACCTATATCTGGAGCATTGCGGGCATCATCTCTCTTTTTGTGACCCTTGGCTTGTTTATATTCTGGGTTCACCGCGACCGCCTTTGGTATGGAGCGCCGAAGGGAGTTCCCCTTGCGGAAAAACTGATAGACATGCCCCTTACTCCAAGTCAAATTGCAGCGGCAAAGTATTTTCTGGTCGTCATTCTGCTGTTCCTGCTCCAGACTTCGTTTGGCGGCCTGCTGGCCCATTACACGGTGCACCCCGGCAGCTTTTATATTCCAATTATCGGGAAATTCATTCCGTACAGTTGGGCAAAATCGTGGCATTTGCAGCTGGCTATCTTTTGGATCGCCACCACCTGGGTGGCTTCGGCGATCTATCTCGCCCCGATCATTGGGGGACAGGAACCGCGCGGCCAGGGCGTTCTCGTCCAGATTCTATTCGGTGCGGTTGTGTTGGTGGCGGTAGGGAGTCTTGCCGGCGAAGTCCTGGGAATCAAGGGGATGCTCGGAAATCTGTGGTTCTGGCTGGGACACCAGGGGTGGGAATACCTCGAATTAGGCAGGCTATGGCAGATCCTTCTGTTTATCGGACTGCTTGCCTGGCTTTTTATTGTCTACCGCGCAGTCAGCAATCGCACGACCCGAATCGGAGATCAGGATTTCCGAAGCCTGATCAACTTTTATGTCTTAAGCGCAATCCTGGTCGTTTTCTTTTTTGCGTTCGGGCTTCTGTTCAGTCGCGGCTCGAGTCTGACCGTGGCGGATTACTGGCGATGGTTTGTGGTTCATATATGGGTCGAAAGCATTTTTGAGTTCTTCGGCGTTGCCGTAATTTCTGTCCTGCTGGTTGCGATGGGGCTTGCATCCGCGGCGGCGGCGCTTCGCGTGGCCTACTTCACGGCTGCCCTCGTATTCCTCGGCGGCATCCTCGGCACTGCGCATCATTATTTCTGGTACGGGGGCCCATCGATCTGGCTGGCCATTGGATCTGTTTTTTCTTCCATGGAGCCGGTGCCGCTATTCGGATTGGTCGTTCGAGGCATGATGGAGTACAGGTCGATTAAGGAGCAGGGCCGTGAATTTTCGTACAAATGGCCGATGTATTTTCTGGTCGCCAGTTCATTTTGGAATTTTCTGGGAGCGGGAGTTTTCGGATTTTTGATTAATCTCCCGGTGATCAACTATTTCGAACACGGGACCTACCTTACGATGAACCACGCCCATGGAGCGCTTTTTGGAGTGTACGGCATGCTCTCCATTGCCCTGCTGCTGTTTTCCTGGCGGGGAATGGTCGATCGCAACCACTGGTCGGATTATCCGCTTAAAATCTCGTTCTGGGGTTTCAACGCCGGACTGTCGGCCATGACGTTGCTCACCCTCTTCCCGATCGGGATTGCTCAAGCCTGGACAAGTTATAAGGAGGGACTCTGGGTGGCTCGGGACGCGAGCTTTTTCCAGCGTCCCTTCGTTTCCACGCTTGGGCAACTCAGGATTATTCCCGATACGGTCATCATTGTTTTGGGAGTGCTGCCGCTCCTCTTTTTCCTCTTCAGAACGTTTCCTCATTTAAAACAGCAAAAAGTCGAGGAAAGGAAATTGTAAAAAAACCGCGCGGTTGCCAGGCGGCATCGAGTTCGCGGCCTTCCTATGAAAGGGGGACGATATGGCCACTGCAACAAACACACTTCGCGACGAACACAAGGCAATTCTCAAGATGCTCGATGCAACCGAGGAGGTTGCCCGGCGGATAAAGAGCGGCGCCACTGTAACGTCGGAAACACTTTCGGGTTTGCTGGAATTTTTCCAAATCTTTGCCGATCGCTGTCATCACGGCAAGGAAGAAGACTGCCTCTTCCCATTGCTCGAGCGGAAAGGGTTGCCTCGTGAAGGGGGGCCCATCGGAGTCATGCTGCACGAGCATGGGCAAGGCAGAGAGCTAATCCAAAAGATGCGGGAGTCGGCAGAAGCTTTCGCAGCCGGTCGGAATGAAGCCTCAATGCGATGGGCGGATGCAGCATGCGCTTATGCCGAGCTGCTCCGGGCACATATCGCCAAAGAGAATGATGTTCTGTTTGTCATGGCAGACAGGTTGCTCTCCGGATCGGAGCAGGTAAGCTTGCTGGATGCTTTTGAAAAAACGGAGATCGAAAAACTCGGGGCCGGGACGCACGAGCGCCTGCATGGACTAATGGAAAAACTGTATGCTGAAGTCTTCCCTCGTCTGTAATGATTTAGAAAACACCCCGGCTGCGGGATCAGCAGGCAGATTTGCGACTGAAGGGGATCCCGCGCCTGCCAAACCGGGGTCTCCGGTCCGCAAAAAGCTGGTTCCAAGGATTTGTCGGGATTATTCCCAGGCGTGGCGTCGCTCGGTTCAAATCCTTTTCCTGGCGCTGAACGCCTGGATCGGTTTGCAGTTCGTCTTGTTTGTGCGCTATTTTGAATCGGGGGGACGCGGCATTCACGTGTCCCGTCCCCCCGGCGTTGAGGGCTGGCTCCCGATCGCAGGGTTGATGAATCTGAAATACTTCCTGGCGACCGGACGTGTTCCGTCCCTGCATCCGGCTGCAATGTTTTTGTTGGTCAGCTTCCTGGCAATTTCGATCTTATTTCGTAAGGCTTTCTGCGGCTGGCTTTGTCCCGTAGGGACGCTTTCCGAATGGCTGTG
>JBEKKY010000103.1:0-10323 GCA_050010475.1 Acidobacteriota bacterium
CCGCAATACCGTTCAGTGGTTTTTTATCACGATGACGAGCAGAAGCGGCTTGTGGAAGAGTACAAATCAAAGCTCGATGCGGCACAAATTTGGAATCGTCCAATCCAGACGCAGATTGTCCGATTTGAAAAATTCTGGCCTGCCGAGAATTATCACAGCGATTACTACAACAAAAATCCCAACCAAGACTATTGCAGGCTTGTCATCGCTCCCAAGGTCGAAAAATTCGCGGCAGTTTTCGGGGACCGTCTAAAAAAAGAGTAAAGACGCCACGGATTACACGGATTACACGGATTAAAAATCTGAATCCGTGATACCAATCCGTGGCGTTTTCTTTCGATATTGATATACTCAAGCGGATGCAAGTGCATTCCGTCAAAAACATGCGTCGATTTTTTATCGGCGTCATCATCCTCATTTTGATTGCCCTCCTCTTCAATTACCTGCAAACCCGCCGAAAGCGCATCCGTGCCGTAAATCCGGCTCCGCAAATCCTCAGTTCGGAAATGAAGAGTTCTGCAGAGGGAATTGAACATTCTGTATATCGAAACGGAGTCGTGCGATTCAAAATCAGCGCCAGGCAACTCCAGGAATCCCTTGAGGGAAAGAAGCTGCTTCAAGGAATCAAAGCCCATGATTTCAATCCCGACGGGAGCATTCGGAACGAAATTCGCAGCCGGAATGCGGAATACGATACGGACCGAAAGATAGCGGATTTTTCAGGAGACGTTCATCTCTTCATCGGCAAACAAATCGAGTTGCGGACCGACTCTCTTCATTACGATCTGAACGCCGAACTCGGCACTACTCCCGACCTGGTGCGGTTTTACTCTGATCAGGTCCACGGGACTGCGCGTGGACTCCGGTTCGATCAAAACCGGAAAACGATGGCCCTGAACAGTGCTGTCGATCTCACCCTGACACAAAACGTGAAAAGGGGAGACCATGGGACGAAGGTGGAGAACCTCCATGCCACCTCGGAGCGGGCTTATTTCTCCGAAATGACCGACAGGATCCTTTTCCAGGGAAAGGCCCGGATGGAATCTGAGTCGCAAACGCTTTTGGGCGAAAGCATCGAGGCTGTATTGGATTCGGACCATAATCGCCTCAAATCCGTGACGGCTGTCGGAAACGCTGTTTACGAAGAAAAAGCATCGAGCGGTGAGCAGAGACTGGGCGGCGATCGGATTGTGTTTGAAATCAGTTCGGAAGGAGTTTTGCAGAAAATCAAAGTGTCAGGGCAGGCATGGTATTCCTCAATCTCCTCTTCCGATGAGCGGAAATTGCGGGGAGGCGAAATCGATATGGAACTGGATGACAATCAACTCCCTTCTCAGGTTCAATCGCGGACTGGTGTCTCATTTACCATGCAACGTGAGACCGAGCGAATCGTGATTTCCGGGGAGCAGTTGGACGCCAGGTTTACTGCCGGAACGAAGTATCTCGAAAGTATTCAAGTCCGGGATCATGCGAGAATGTCTACGGCAGGGAATGCAAATTCGGAAGAGAGTGATCTGCAGGCCGATGATATCCGGATGAGCTTGCATGAAGTCAACGGGCGTTCCACACCCCAGAAGATTCGTGCCGAGGGATCTGCCCGATACATTTCTAGGCCGGCGAGAAAAAATGGCATGCGCCCCGAGCCGGCCAGATCATTAAGCGCAGCGCTGCTGGAACTGTTTCAATCCGGCGAGAAGGACTGCTTCGAGTCCGGCAGTGCATCCGGCAAAGTTATAATCTCGGAAGATTCAAATGACCGCACGAATCGCGCGCAGGTAAAGCGGCTGCTTGCCGACAAGGCTCGGTTCCACTTTTACCCGGAAAACAATCAGATCAAGGACCTGAACGCGGAAGGACATGTGCAAATCGATTATGAAAAAAAGGATGCCTCCGGGAAGAGCCCGGACATTGAGAAATTCCGCACTGCCAGCGACCAGATGAGCGCGGCATTCACACTGGATGCAGGACACAGCGTACCGGAATCTGTTGCGCAGTGGGGGAATTTCACCTATTCCGACGGTACCAGATCGGCATCGTCGGGAAGGTGCGATTACGACGCGGGCAAAGAGGTTCTTCTGCTGACCCAATCTCCCAAAATCTCTGACGATACAAAATCCACGACCGGAAAACTGATCGATTACGACCGGAAGAGCAAATTGCTTTCTGTACACGATCAGGTCGTGTCGCTTCTCAGTTCCCAGAGCGGGACCGGATCATTTTTCGGGACCTCCTCGTCCTCTTCTCCGGGGGTCGTGAAAGCTGACGAGATGCTTTATTGGACGGATACGGGCCGCGCTCAGTACACGGGCAAAGTCCACATGGTGTCCGAAAACCAGCATCTTCAGGCTGATACGCTGAACATCTCCAGCGGTCTGGAGCAAGTGGGTGCGCAGGGATCTGTTCTCCATCGGATTCTAAAAGACTTTTCCAATGCCGACGCGTCGAAGCAAAGCAAACCCAAGCAGGTTCAGGCTACGGCCGATGCGCCGACGACCATTCAAAGCTCGACAATGCAGTACCTCAAGAAAGACAATCTGCTGAGGTACTCGGGCAAGGTGACATTACACTCAAAGGACATGGATCTTTCTTCCGATAATTTGGACGCGATACTGGATCCGGATGGGAAACCGAAACACCTCACAGCGCGCAACAATGTTGCGGTAAACATTGGAGATAGCAAAGGCAAGGGGGATGTCGCCGACTACTACACCGAGCCGGAAAAATATATTGAACTGACCGGCAAACCCGGCAAACCTGCTGAATTCTATGAGCCGGGAAGAGGACGATCATTTGCCCATCGATTGAAATACTTTGACGCCGATGGTAGGATTCTGCTCGGCAACGATTAGGGTCGACAAGTTATTAGATCTCAGATAATTAGTGATATGACAAACGGTGAATTGCAGGCCTCGCTCCTGACCAAGTCCTACCGGGGCAGAAAAGTGGTCCACGAGGCCAGTCTAATCCTGCGGCGCGGAGAAGTGGTGGGTCTGCTGGGGCCGAATGGCGCAGGCAAAACCACCACCTTTTATATGATTGTTGGACTGGTGGCGCCCGAGAGCGGTCACGTACTGCTTTGCGGAAAGGAAATTACCACTCTGCCAATGTATCGCAGGGCGCGCTCGGGAATCAGCTATCTTCCTCAAGAGCCCTCTGTATTCCGAAAACTCACCGTACTCGAAAACTTGCTGAGCATCGCCGAAACCCTCAATATGTCGTCCGAAAAACGAGAGGAGCTGGCTAGCGATCTTCTGAAGGAATTCGGGATCGAGCACCTGCGCAATCAGGGCGCGTATACTCTTTCGGGCGGTGAAAGACGCCGCCTTGAAATCGCAAGGGCTCTGGTTCTGACCCCCCAATTCATTCTTCTGGATGAACCTTTTGCCGGAATTGACCCCCTGGCAGTCCGGGACATACAGCAGATTATCGAGCAGCTTAAGCAGCGGGGCATCGGGGTCCTGATCACGGATCACAATGTGCGCGAGACTTTGAATATAACGGACCGTGCTTATATAATAAGCGATGGTAAGATTTTGCGTGAGGGAACGCCTGAACAGCTGACAAATGACGATGAGGTAAAGAAGGTATACCTCGGCGAGAATTTCAGGCTGAGATAATGGGAAACGATGAATCGCAGACAGTATCTTAGGCAGACTCTGGATTTAAGACTTAGCCAAAGGCTGGCCCTCACTCCCTCCCTGCTCCAAAAAATTGAGCTTCTTCAGCTTAACAAACTCGAGCTCCAGGAAATGTTAAACCAGGAGCTGATAGAGAATCCGATTCTGGAAGAGGTGCCGGAGCAAGAAACTCCCCTGGAGACGACCTCGGACGAAGGAGAGGAAGAGGCGGCACCGCCGCAGGAAAATGCCGACAGCGGAGGGGAAAAGGATTCCTTTGACGAAATCGACTTCCGCTATTTTTTTGATGAATATCTGGATACCGGATACAAAAATCGCGAAGTCGAAGATTCCGAAAAACCTTCATTCGAAACATTTCTGACGCGGCCGCCGTCTCTTGAGGAGCATTTGAACTGGCAGCTGGGGCTATTGGATGTCAAACCCAGAATCGCCGAAATCGCCAGGGAGATCATCGGAAATCTCAGCGAAGACGGATACCTCCTCATCGGCCTCGAAGAATTGTGCACTGTGGCCAATTGCACGATTGAAGAAGCCGGCGAGGCGCTGGCGACTGTGCAGGCCATGGATCCAGTTGGAATCGGCTCGAGGGATTTGCGCGAGTGCCTTCTGCTCCAGTTGGAAAGCGTGGAACTCAAAGACAGTTTAGCCTACAGAATAATTCGGGATCATCTTCCTTTGCTTGAAAGTCATAAATTCAAGGAAATCGCCGCCAAAACCGGGGCGTCTTTTGAAGACGTGCTTCAGGCAGTGGACTGCATTAAGCACCTGATCCCGAAACCCGGGCAGAAATACAACAACCAAAAAGCTACGTATGTGCAGCCTGAGGTGACGATTTCCAAAGTGGATGATGAGTTCGTCATTCTTTTGAATGACGAAGGAACGCCGCAGCTGCGATTGAATGCCAGTTACAGGGAGCTTTTGAAAAGCAATGGCGTGAGCGGCGAGACCAAAACATTTTTAAGAGAAAAATTCCGTTCCGCGATCGATCTCCTCCGAAGTGTCAACCAGCGAAAGCAGACAATCTACAAAGTCTGTGTCTGTATTGTAAACAGGCAGCGGGATTTTCTTGAAAACGGGCCCTCTCACCTGCACCCGATGTTGATCAAGGATGTGGCAAGCGAGCTTGGAGTTCATAGTTCCACAATCAGCAGAGTCGTCACAAACAAGTATGTGGACACTCCTCAGGGGGTCATAGAGCTGAGAAAATTCTTTACCATGGGCGTGGAAAGCCCTGACGGCGAAGAACTTTCTATTGTTCAGGTCAAGCTCAAGATAAAAAAAATGATTGAAGATGAGAACAAGAAAAAACCTTACTCGGACAATCAGCTCGGCCAATTGCTGCGTCGCGACAATGTCTTTATTACAAGACGCACCGTAGCAAAATACAGGGAACAGATGCAGATCCCCGGTTCACGGGAGCGGAAGATCGGGTATCTCTTCTGATCCACCGATGCCTCGAGTCCGAAGCCCGAGAGCAGTTTTGATTATTCTACCTGGAAGGAAAACTCACAATGAATGTGGAAATAACCGGCAGACATGTTCTGATTACGCCTGCAATTCGCACCTACGTTCTGAAGAGGCTTCGTAAATTTGTCAAGATTTTGGGCGACGACATCAGCGTCCACGTGATCGTTGATGTGGAGAAGGAGCGTCAAACTGCGGAAATCCTGCTCAAGTCGAAGCTGCTGGATCTCACGGGCAAGGGTGAGACGGATGATATGTACAGCTCGATTATGCGTGCGATCGAGAAGCTCGAAAGGCAAGCTTTGAAGCAAAAAAGCAAGATTGTCGAAGGCAAACGTCAACGAGCCAAAGCGAAGTCCGTTGCGACAAAACTGGGTGTCGGGGAACCCACATCCCGGGTTCTGGCTCGGAGCGCCAACGGAATCCGGGAAGAAGAGGCTCAGAGGAAGCCTATGGCCGTCGAGGAGGCGGTCATCGAGCTCAACCACTCGGAATACCCGTTTGTGGTGTTCCGGAATGCAGAATCCGGTGCGGTGAATGTTTTGTATCGCCGGAAGGACGGATCGATCGGCCTGATCCGCGCCTGATCGTCGCGCAACAGCAATATATCCCACCCGCATCAGCAGGCGGCATGGTGAAATCCTTGCCCGACAGACGGGACGCATCCACAGAGTGCAGAAAAGCGGAACAGGGGAAAATTACTGTCCGGGAGCTTATCATGGCTCCCGAACTGGGATTGGATTTTGAAGTTCTGCAAGATCAAGGGCTGGAAAACGAGATCCGGTCTGCGCGGATTCAAAAGCTGGGCATGGCGCTTGCCGGGTTTACCGGCTATCTCCACTCCGATCGAGTCCAGATCTTCGGCAGCAGCGAACAGAACTATCTCAAAACTCTGGATTCAGAATCCCGGAATTTGGCGATCCACAACCTGAAAAGAGACAAAGTCTGCTGTGTTTTGGCGACAAAAGGGTTGGAAGTTCCAGACGAACTTATCCGGCTGTCCCTGGAGCAACAATTCCCGATTCTCCGGAGCCGTGCCCTCAGCTCGGTCTCCGCTGAAAAAATAACCGATTATCTGGAGAGGCGACTGGCTCCCCGGATGACCATCCATGGCGTTCTGCTCGAAGTTTTCGGACTGGGGGTTCTTCTTCTGGGGCCGTCAGGGATCGGGAAAAGCGAATGTGCATTGGAACTCGTCCTGAAAGGACACTGTCTGATCAGCGACGATTTCGTGGAGCTGACAAAACTCGGACTCGACACGCTTTCAGGTTCGGGGGGGGATGTTCTTAAGCACCATATGGAATTGCGCGGACTTGGGATCATCAACATTAAGGAACTGTTTGGAATTTCTGCAACCGGCGCGTCGCAGAATATCGATTTTGCCGTGAAGCTGCAGCGTTGGAACTCGGACGCGGAATACGACCGGCTTGGGATGGATCAATCCAATATCGAATTCCTGGGAGTCTCCATTCCTCTGATCGATATGCCCGTCGCTCCCGGGCGGAATGTGGCGACTCTGGTGGAAGTGGCGGCAAGAATCCACTTATTGCGTCAACGCGGCTACAATCCTTCTATTGCTAACGAGGAATGATTCAACCGTCGCCTGTAATACGATCGAGCTGCGATTACAAATAACGAATTACGAATTACGAATTAAAGAATGGTCACCTAGATTGCACTTTTGCTTTTCAATTCGTCATTCGTAATTCGTAATTCAAACATGAGCCTACAAGACCTGGTTGTGGTAACAGGAATGAGCGGTTCCGGAAAGGGGACCGTTCTGAAAACATTCGAAGATCTGGGATTTTTTTGTATCGACAACCTCCCCGTACCCCTCATCCCGAAATTTGTGGAAGGAATCAATGTGTCCGGAGGGGAAGTCCGAAACGCGGCCCTGGTCATTGACATCCGTGCAGGTGAAAGACTGCATGGTCTGGAACACCTGATCGGCGAGCTCCGGAAGTCTGCTTTTCATCTGTTTGTACTCTATCTCGAAGCTCGGGATGACGTCCTGGTTCGCCGTTTCAGCGAAACACGACGGCCCCACCCGCTGTCCGGCGGCCGGCCGCTGAGAGAAGCGATCCAAATGGAGCGCAGGCGCCTGCGCAAATTGCGGGAGCTTGCTGATTACACGATCGACACCTCGGATTCCAACGTTCATGAAGTCAAAGCACTGGTGATGGAGCGTTTTCGAAAACATCCGCGATCTTCGGATCTCAATCTTAACCTCTTGAGCTTCGGATACAAGAACGGGATTCCGCTCGAAGCCGATCTGTTGTTTGACGCCCGATTCCTTCCCAACCCTTATTTTGTTCCCCGTCTCAAAGCCTTGAGCGGCAGGGACAGAGAAGTGGTGAGGTATCTGCGTTCCTTTCCGCAAACCAAAGAATTTGTCAAACGGATTGGAGATCTCCTAGAATATTTATTGCCGAACTACCTGAAAGAAGGAAAGAGTTATCTTACGATAGCGGTTGGGTGTACCGGGGGACGGCACCGTTCCGTTTTTGTGGTTGAGGAGCTTGCCAAGCTGTTGAAAAACAGAAGGCGTGCAATTCGCGTTCATCATCGTGACGAAAAAACTTAAATCGGAGCAGAATACAATTCTATGATCGGCGCGTTAGTCGTAACCCATGGACATCTGGGCCAGGAACTTGTGGCGGCGGCAGAAATGATCGTTGGCGATATTTCTCATATCAAGGCCGTTTCGATCGGCTGGCATGATGACGTCAACGATGCTCGCAAGGACATTGAAAAACGCATTGCGGAAGTCGAGGGTGGAAATGGAGTGATCATCCTGACGGACATGTTCGGCGGCACGCCTTCGAATATTGCCCTCTCGTTCCACGATCCCGGAAAAGTGGATGTCATCACCGGCGTCAACCTCCCGATGATCATCAAGATCGCCGGCCAGAAGGAGGCGGAAACATTGGATTCACTCGCGAGAATCGTGCGGGACCTGGGGCGTTCGAGTATTTCCAGGGCCAGCGATTTTCTAGACGCATGATCCGTCAGTCCGTTCTGATATCGAATAAACTGGGTCTGCATGCTCGCGCAGCGGCCAAACTGGTTCGACTTGCGTCCCGCTTCTCAAGTGAGATCCATCTCTCGCGCGAAGACGCAAATCAGCAGATCGATTC
Source organism: Acidobacteriota bacterium (assembly GCA_050010475.1). Lineage (GTDB taxonomy): Bacteria > Acidobacteriota > UBA6911 > UBA6911 > UBA6911 > UBA6911. The sequence goes on from JBEKKY010000103.1 coordinate 8,240, forward strand.
CAAAAGCATTCTGGGAGTGTTGATGCTTGCGGCTTCGAAAGGGACGCGTCTGGTGATTTCAATCGAGGGGCAGGATGAGCTTGAAGCGGTGGAGGCAATCTGCGGGCTCTTCGAAAATAAGTTTGGAGAAGAAAGCTAATGGCTTCAAAGCCTGAAATCGTTTTGAACGGAAGCGGCGTTTCGGCGGGTGTGGTCCTCGGACAAGCGCTCAAACTTGACAGCCATAATCGGCTCGTCCTGAAGATCCACGTCGATGATATCGAGGCGGAAGCCGACAGGTATCATCGGGCCGTCGAAGCGGCCAAGGAGCAGATGCAAAATCTAAAATCGCGGCTGGAGGAAATGGTCGGAAGCGAGCACAGCATTATACTCGACGCTCATCTGCTGATCCTCGAAGATCGAACCCTGAATGCGGAAATTCTCGCGATTATCCGAAAAAGCCACGCAAATGCCGAATGGGCTGTCATGCAGGCGACCGACCGGCTCGTCCATGCTTACCAGTCGCTCGATGACGAATATTTCCGCGAACGGCACAGCGATATCGAGCAGGTTGCCGAGAGAATCCTGCTGAATCTTTCCGGCGATCATCCGCTCAGCTGGGAACACCTCCCCGACGACTTGATTATTGCCTCGATCGATTTTAATCCGTCAAATTTCGCAACCATGGATCTTCAGAAGGTGCGCGGCCTGGTACTGGAATCCGGGGGCAGGACATCGCACACGGCCATTATCAGCAGAGGATTACGTCTTCCGGCCGTTATGGGAATCCGCGATCTGCTCGCTTCCGTTTCCACCGGTGATGCCCTTCTCCTGGACGGCGACGAGGGACAGGTCATCGTCAATCCGACTAAGCAAAGAATCGAAAGCATGCGCCAGCGCATGGAGGCGTTCGGTTCGACCGCTGAGTCCACCGTGGCCCCCTCAAGCTGGAAGACCACTACCAAGGATGGAACAGCGGTGTCGTTGCGCGCCAATACCGAAGTGCCCAGCGAACTGGGTACCGCAAAAGCCTGTGGAGCCGAGGGGATCGGCCTATTCCGCTCGGAATTCCTTTATTTTAGCCACCCTAACGGGTTCCCCGGAATGGAGGAACAGTTCGCTGCCTACCGGACGCTGGCAAAGGGAATGAACCCGCACCCGGTCGCCGTGCGGACCCTGGATGCGGGATCCGAAAAGGTTTGGGATAAGACCGACCTGGCCGGCCGGGAGAATCCGAGCATGGGATTGCGGGGCATCCGTTTGAGCCTGCAATCCAAAGATGTGTTTTGCACCCAAATTGAAGCGATCCTGAGAGCAAGCTGCGAAGGCCGAATAGAGATCGTTCTGCCGATGATCTCCTCGATCGAGGAGATCTGGCAGGCCAAAGCCTTGATTGCTCAGGTGCGGGAAAAAATTCTTAAGAAGCCAGGACTGAACTTAAAGCCCGTTCCGCTGGGAGCGATGATCGAAGTTCCTGCGGCAGTGCTTTCTCTCGAGGCGTTGGCCAAGGAGGTCGATTTTTTGTGTGTCGGTACCAACGATTTAATCCAATATACCCTGGCCGTCGATCGTGGGAACCCGGATGTCGCATACCTGTTCCAGCCCCTGCATCCTGCCGTCCTGCAGTGCCTGCATCGAATTGCGGAAATTGCAGGGAAGTTGGATAAGCCGGTAAGAATCTGTGGCGAAATCTCGTCCAACCCTTTCTTTGCTGTCCTGCTTCTGGGGATGGGCTTTACACAGTTAAGCATGAATCCGCTCTCAATCCCTCAGATTCGCCGTGTGCTGCGCGAGGTGCCGCTCAAAGCTTGCCGGCAGATAGCCGGTCAGGTATTGACGTCTTCAACGGCATACGAAGTGCATAAGTACTTGACTGAAACAGTATCCAAGTTGATCGGCTGGGATCTGGGTTCTTATGCAAACGAGATCGCACCCCCCCCCGAAGTGAATGACGAATTACGATTTATGAATGACGAGTGAAAAACAGAAAAACGGGGACAGGCTACGCAATCCCCGAATTCACCATAGCTTTAATATGGGAATGTATCTGAAGAAATTGGGGATTGCCTGTCCCCGCTTTTTAATCTCGAATCTCGCATCTCGAA
>JBEKKY010000104.1:0-10272 GCA_050010475.1 Acidobacteriota bacterium
CAATCGTGCAGTTTCTTGCTTTTTCAGCAAGCTTTTATTCGAACATGCTGAAAAATGATTAAACATGTGCGGACGGGTCTCCAGACCCGTCCGGATTTTCAGTCCTATAATCGCTCGGGCGGGACGGCTCTGGAGAGCCGTCCCCACATGTTCAATAGAGGTTCCACTCTTTCGTTTGGTTGCGGCCCTGGCCACGCTGGGGAATCCGTGGCGTTTTTTTTATTCCTTTCAGAGACTCGAAGTGCTCAGGATTTTGCCCTAAAAAAATCGGCGCCCTTCCTCTGGGAAGAAGAAGGGCGCCGCTCGGGTGTAGGTGGGTATTTAAGGGTGAAAAGGAGGTTTTGTATGTCGGAACGATTCTCCTTTTTGGATTTAATTTACTCTATCCGGGATTATATACAGGCAACCCTCGTGCCATGCCTCTTCTATTGTAGTTAAACCTCTGAGTTTTATCCTGATAATAAAAAAACCTTTTCCGACTTTGAAAAATAAGCTTGCCGTTTTTGGGCATTTTCACCCAAGTTGTGGCCAATTGCCCCAAACGATGAATAATCTATTCAAACCATTTTACCTATGCATAACCTGCTAAAAGCCTATACAGTCAGCTTGAATTGAAGCCCGACCCTACGGAGCCGATAATCAATCGTCCATCGTAAATCGTCAATGCTTCTTCCTTCCCGTTACCCTGGAATGTATCCTTTAGATATGGTAGATCTGATTGTTCTGTCATCGTTGCTCTATTACCCGAACCGGTTTGTTTAATGCGCGCAGACAACGTCGTTTTTGAAGATGTCTTTCAGGTGGATGCCTCTTCCGGCCGCATAAGTCTCGGTGCCAACCGCTATGTGGTATTTGACGCCGCTGCAGTGGGCAATATGCGCCGTGAACTCATGGACAACCTGGGGTGGGAAGTCACCAAGGGAATACTCGAGAGGGTCGGATATCAGTGTGGGCGGCGGGATGCCCACGAGTTGAAGAAGCTCTGTTCCTGGCCGTCGGAAGAGGAGTGGCTTCGGGCAGGGTTCCGGCTCCACTTTCTGGAAGGAATGGCCAGGGTGCGCCTGGACCGACTTGAAATCGCCCGATCCCAGGCAAAGCTTCAGATAGAAGGTGAGTGGCTCGATTCGTTTGAAGCCGAACAGCACCTGCAGCAATATGGGATCGGCGGCCGCTCGGTCTGCTGGACGCTGGAGGGCTACGCAAGCGGATATGCCAGCGAATTTTGGGGTGAGGATGTCGTCTGTCTCGAGACCCACTGCCGCGCAAAAGGAGATCACGGGTGCCGCTTTGAGATCAGGACTGTGAAGGAATGGGGCCAGAATGCCCGTCCCGTACAGGATATGCTGACTTCCGCTCGATTTATGGAGCGCTTCGACCGCTGCCTGCGGATCATCAGCGACATGGGCTGCGAGCTCGAGCAAACCTCAGCCGATGCGATCCTGACGACAGATGCCAAGGGTTTCATTACTTCGTGCAGTCAGGGAGCGAGCCAGATTTTGAGGATTCCTCCGAGCGAAGCTATTGGAAAAAAGGTCAGCTCCTATTACCAAGGTGGACATTCGGAAGCACAGTCGATCATGGCGCGGCTTAAAGAACAACGGCGCGTTCACAATCATCTGACTGAGTTTGTAAGCCCCACCGGACAAAAGACCCCGATCGCTCTTTCGGTTTCGGCGATTTACGACCGGTTAGGCAACCTTACCGGGACGATCGGGGCGGCTCACGACCTGACGGAAATCCGGCGCCTGGAAGACGAACTGGCCGGCAAAAACCGGTTCATGGCCAATATTCTGCGCGACTCGGCCGACGCAATCATGACGATGGATCCTGACGGAATTGTGACCTCGTGGAACAAGGGCGCCGAGAGCATTTTCGGATATCTCGAGAGTGAAATGACCGGAAGGCCGATCGATATTCTTGTGCCGCCGGAGCTTCGGGAAGCACGGGAACTCGAATCCATCTCCCGGAATTTCCGCGCCAAGGGGGCGGTCCGAAGCCATCAGACCGAGCGCATTACAAAAGACGGCAGGAGAATTCAGGTCATCTTCACCCGCACTGCCATCAGGGATGATTCGGGAAAAATAGTCGGCAGCTCTTCGGTTGTGAAGGACATTACTTCATTCCAAGGACTCGAAAGGCAGCTTGCCGAAGCCGAGCACCGTGCAACCCTGGGAGAACTGTGCGCGGGGCTGGCGCACGAAATCAAGAATCCGCTTGCCGGAATTAAGGGAGCGATCGATGTCATCCGGGATTCGCTCCCGCCCGAAAACATTCATCGTGAAATCCTGGGGGATGTGCTTCATGAAGTGAACCGGATTGACCGGATCGTGCGGGATCTTTTGAGTTATGCGAAACCCAAACCGCCTTCTCTCAGTTCCATTGAATTGCCTGCACTCGTTCAGCGCATCGTGGCGATATCCCGAACAGCGCCAAAGCACCAGTCAATCCCGATCAATGTGAGGCAGCTGACACCGATTCCGGATTTCACCGGAGACGAGACACAGCTCGAGCAAGTGTTGGTGAACCTGCTCCTGAACGCCCAGAACGCAATGGCTTCGGGAGGGCAGATTGAAATTACACTGGACTATGATAATGAGGCTAAAATAGTCCGGATGGAGGTCAGGGATAACGGGCCCGGCATTCCGGAAGAAACAAGAAGGAAAATATTCCAGCCCTTTTTTACGACGCGCACGGATGGAACAGGGTTAGGATTAGCGACATGCCTTAAAAATGTGAAATATCATGGCGGTTCTATTGAGGTACACAGCAAAGTGGGGCATGGAACGACGTTTGTCGTGACCATTCCGCTTTTTTGCCACATCTGACGAGCCTGGCGACAATGCCGAAAGAGACAATTTTAGTGGTTGACGACGAGCGCCTTGTGCGCTGGTCTCTTCAGCAGAAGCTGGAACAATGGGGATACCATGTCAGCCTGGCCGAGGACGGCGCCACGGCTCTAGGCCGAATCCAGCTGGACAGTCCGGATCTCGTCACTTTAGATGTGAGGCTTCCCGATATGACCGGCATTGATGTTCTTTCGGAGCTGCGAAACCGTAACATTCAGATCCCGGTAATCGTGATTACGGCTTTCGGCGTTGTGGACGACGCCGTGCGCAGCCTCAAGCTCGGTGCTTACGATTTTATTGAGAAACCGATTAACTTTGAAAAACTGGAAAATGCCGTCCGAAATGCACTGGAAACCCGTCGCCTCCGCACCGAAGTTGCGCGCACCCATGAAATCCAACGCAACGAATTCAGTGTGGACCGCGTCATCGGCGTCTCCGAGCACATCCGCGACATCCGGGAGCTGATAAAAAAAATCGCAGCCAGCGAAGCCTCAACTATTCTGATCCAGGGGGAAAGCGGAACCGGGAAAGACCTGGTTTCGCACGCCATCCATTATGAATCCTCCAGGCGGGACCGTCCGTTCTTCGCGATCAACTGTGCCGCGATTCCCGAAACCCTGATGGAATCGGAGCTTTTTGGCCATGAAAAGGGGGCTTTCACGGATGCGCGCACCCAAAAAAGAGGGATGTTTGAAATAGCCGATGGGGGGACGCTTTTTCTGGACGAGATCAGCGAAATGACTCTCGGGATGCAGGCCAAACTCCTTCGCGTTCTTGAGGGGCAATCGTTCCGGCGTGTCGGCGGAGTGAAAAACATCACCGTGGATGTGCGCGTAATCGTCGCGTCCAACCGGAACCTCGAGGAAGGGGTGCGGGAGTCCAAGTTCCGCCAGGATTTATATTTTCGCGTCGCCATCATCCCGATGCACCTGCGCCCGCTGCGGGAACACAAAGAGGATATTCCTCCGCTGTTGCAGCATTTTATCCAGTACTATAACGAGAAATTTCGCAAAAACATCCAAGGACTCACGAAAGAATCAGAAGAGCTCCTGATGAATTACGACTGGCCCGGCAATATCCGGGAACTGAAAAATGCCATCGAGCGCGTTATGATTCTTGCAGATGGCAACCGCATTTCCGCCAAATACCTTCCAATTCGAATATCCGAAGGAGGGGCTATGCCAATACCGATGGCGGAGGGAAGCTCCAATGGAGAAATCCGGCTCCCCATTGGCGGGATGTCTCTCAATAACGTCGAGAAGGAATTGATTCGTCAGGCGCTCGAACAGGCGCGAGGGAACAAAACGACGGCCGCCCGTTTGCTGCATATCTCGCGCGACACGCTCCGCTACAAGGTAAAGAAGTACGACCTGGAATAAAAAATGGGGACGCCACCCTATTTCCCCTGTTCTCTCTCACTTTTGCCAGAGCTGATACGGAAATAGGGTGGCGTCCCCATTTTATTTGTACAATCCGGCTTTAAAATTCCTCCGGATTTTCCAGATCTCCCCAAGAACCTGAAAATACGTTCCCATCGTAACCTTGCTTCCCGTTGCGTTGATCCATGTAATGGGGATTTCGGCAATCCGGCACCCGTGAGTTCGTGCGACTACCAGCATCTCGACGTCATAGCCCCACCGGTCAATAGTCAGACAAGGAAAAATGATTTCCGCCTTCTCGGCTGTCAGCATCTTGAAACCGGCCTGCGTATCGAGGACGCCCGGTACGGCGAATCTCTGTATAACCCAGTTGCCGAACTTGCCCGCAATTTCCTTTAGCTTGTTCTGACGGATTCCAATGATCGAATCTTTCAAGGCGCGCGAGCCGATCACCACGTCATATCCCTGGCTGAACATCGGCCAGAAGCGATCGACCTGGTTTAAAGTCGTCGAGTTATCTGCATCCATGAACAACCGATATGCGCCGCGAGCTTCCATCATTCCCCGCCGGACTGAGGCGCCCTTCCCGTGATTGACGCCATCCGGATGGTTCAGCAACCGCAACGGAACGGAATTCAAAGATTGTCCACGAACCACCGATTCGGTTTTATCGCTGGATCCATCATTCACCACGATAACTTCGGAGCGATAGGGCTGCGCCTCGAGGTACCTCAGGGACTGGCTCAGGGTTTTCGGAAGCCTGAACTCCTCGTTGTAAGCTGGAATCACTACCGAGAGTTTGACCTGTGACTGATCCATTGATGTGCAGGGACGACCTGCCGATCGTCCGTATCGCTAAATTTATGTTGTGGCGGGCGGCTGAGGTGGCTGCAAAACAGTTTTTAGCCGGGAGCGCCGGCGTCTCGCCGGCTCTTTCACGGCCTATATAGAGAGGTTCGGCATTCGCAACGCTTCAAATTAGCCTGCGGGACGCCGGCGCTCCCGGCCAAAACCGTTTCTGCAACAGCCTCGGTCGCTCGCCCCTACGCAACTGTTACGTCTTTGCAGAGATAGACGTCCTGTATGGCGTTCAGAAGAGCGACGCCCTCTTTCATGGGTCTCTGAAACGCTTTGCGGCCTGAGATCAATCCCATGCCCCCGGCACGCTTGTTAATCACGGCGGTTTTCACGGCTTCTGCCAGGTCCCCTTCACCGGAACTCGCACCGCCCGAATTGATTAGTCCGGCGCGGCCTAAATAGCAATTGATTACCTGATAGCGCGTCAAATCGATCGGATGATCCGAAGTGAGTTCCGAATATACTTTCTTGTGGGTTTTTCCAAACTTAAAGGCTTCGTAGCCGCCATTGTTCTCCGGGAGCTTCTGTTTGATGATATCCGCCTCAATTGTGACCCCAAGATGGTTGGCCTGGCCCGTCAAATCCGCAGCGACATGGTAATCAGGTCCGCCTTCCTTTGTTTTGTTGAAAGCCGAATTCCGCAGATAGCACCAGAGAATAGTGGCCATTCCCAGCTGGTGGGCTTTGTGGAAAACGGCGGTGATCTCCTGGATTTGTCTCTTCGATTCCTCGGATCCGAAATAGATCGTTGCGCCGACCGCAACGGCGCCCATGTCGAATGCCTGCTGGACGTTCGCAAAAAGAATCTGATCGTAGGAGTTTGGATAAGAAAGAAACTCGTTGTGGTTGATCTTCAAAATGAAGGGAATTCTGTGCGCGTATTTGCGGCAAACCGATCCAAGGACTCCGAGAGTCGATGCGACGGCATTGCATCCTCCTTCGATGGCGAGCTTGACGATGTTTTCACCATCGAAATAAATTGGATTGGGAGCGAAAGAAGCTCCGGCCGAGTGCTCGATTCCCTGATCCACGGGAAGAATTGAAACATATCCCGTGCCCCGCAACCTTCCGTGATCGAACAGCGATTGCAGGCTGCGCAAAACCGGCGCCGGCCGGTCGCTGTTCAGCCAGACCCTGTCGATGAAATCGGGACCCGGCAAGTGCAATTGATCCTTGAGGACGGTTTTGCTCTGATGCTCGAGGAAATACCGGGAACGATCTCCCAGTAACTCGCTGATTCTTGCGATCGTATTTGAATTGGGCATTGAATGATTACTCCTTTGGGAGCGACTTTTAAATAACAGCATAGTATAACAAAGAAGGAGGCCGGGATGCGCGGAGTTTTGTTCGATATGGACGGCGTGCTGTATAACTCGGAGGAGCCCATTCCGGGCGCGGCGGAGGCAGTCGCCTGGGTTCAGGCGAGAAACATCCCGCACCTTTTCGTGACGAATACGACATCCCGTGGACGCGATGCCCTGGTGCAGAAACTGGAACGGTTCGGCATTTGCACAAAACAGAGTCTGATCCTAACTCCCTGCACAACAGTCGCCACCTGGTTACGCGCACACGCAAGCGCGCATGCGGCTTTGTTCGTCACAACAAAAGCCCGCGTCGAGTTTCATGGAGTGGCCTGCCTCCCGGAAGAAGCGGAGACCGGAGCGCAATACGTGGTGATCGGCGATTTGGGAGATGCCTGGAATTTCCGTGCATTGAACAGAGCATTCCGGCTCCTGCACTCCAATCCTGGAGCCGAGCTCATTGCGCTCGGCATGACAAAATTCTGGCGCGCCCACGATGGCCTTCGGCTCGACGTGGCGCCTTTCATCGCGGCGCTCGAGCACGCCACCGGACGCAAAGCGCGGGTTTTCGGAAAACCGGACCGCCATTTTTTCCTGTCGGCCGTTGAACAGTTGACCTTGCCGGCCCATGAAATTGTAATGATCGGAGATGATATCGGAACCGATATCCATGGGGCTCAACAAGCCGGAATAAAGGGAGTGCTTGTCCGCACCGGCAAATTCCGGGAATCGGACCTGCAGGGAGATGTCATCCCTGACGCAGTTCTGAATTCCATAGCCGATCTGCCAAGCTGGTGGGGAGAATAAATCTTGCGGCGGCGAACTCGGAATCGGTATCGGAATCGGGATTCGCAATCGCTATCGGGTTTAAACTACCGTGCTCCAAATTCGATTTCCGATTGCGATACCGATTCCGATTCCGATTCCGAGAGCAGGTGCTTTTCAATTAGCCAAGGTCACCAGGTGTGGGTGCCGTAGCCGATGTGAGACGCCTTAAACTCTTCAGGATATTTGAATTTTTTCTCGGCGATCCTCACCATCTGCATTCCAAGATCTGCTGCCGCCTTCATGCATTTCTCCAGCCTGTTCACATCCCCTTGGTTCGAGGCATAAGCGGCGACAAAACTGGCCGGCAACATCTGCCGCGTCACCATAAAGAAGTAGAGATCCTTAACGGCATCGACTAATCCCAGGCTTCCGCCGACGACAACAATTCCTCCGACTTTGTTTGCCAGGTTCCTGCCGGCATGGCCGAGCGCAATGGTCCGGTCAATGACTGTTTTCCCCTGAGCGGTCATATTGTAAAAATAGACCGGAGTCCCGAAGACAATGCCTTCCGCCTGCAGCAATTTTTCATATAGTTCCTGCATGTCATCCTGAATATGACATTCTCCAGTTTTAAAACAGGATCCGCAGCCGTCGCAGGGGTTGATGTTTTTGTCCGCAACCCTATAGAGCTCGGTATCCGCACTCAACTGCCTGGCACCTTCAAACGTCTTTTCCAACAGCAGCTCAGTATTCCCGTGTTCGCGCGGGCTGAATGAAAGTCCCAGAATCTTCATCGCATCGTCCTCCTATGTCTGAGCTTGTTGACAAGTTATAAATCGTCAATCGAAAATCTGAAATCGTCAATGCTTTTTAAAGTGGTCCGCAAGCACATGAGCGATGCAGCAAGTCAGTTTCTCGCCGGTCGGGATGTGCAGGAACTCATTCGGGCCGTGCGCGTTTGAATTCGGACCCAGCACTCCGGTGATCAGGAACTGCGCCTGGGGAAATTTTTTCCCCAGCATGTCCATAAAGGGAATGGAGCCCCCTTCCCCCATGAAGGCGGCTTTTTCCCCGAAAAAAGTTTCCGAAGCACGGCCGACCGACTCTGAAAGCCATGGCCTCATTGCAGGCGCACTCCAGCCTGCTGCATACTGGCCGAGGTCAAATTTCACGTGAGCGCCATACGGCGGATCCAGCTCGAATACTTTTTTCAACCGCTCGCTCGCGCGCACCGGATCGCATCCCGGCGGAATCCGCAGCGATACTCTCACTGCAGTCATCGGACGAAGGACGTTTCCGGCATCCTGCAGGGCTGGCAGGCCTGCCGCACCCGTGGTCGCGAGCGCCGGTCTCCACGTCCTGTTCAAAATTAGTTCGGTCGGATTGTTATTTACAGGCTGAACTCCGGGAAGCATGGGAAATTTTGAAAAGACTTCGTTGCCCAGAATCTGTGCGGTGTATGCAGCCTGTTCCGCAGCCTGCCGCGGTATTTCAACGTGAAAATCACGAACCAGGATTTCGCCGGTTTTCTCATCCTCCAGGCGGCTGAGAAGTTGCCTTATGACGCGGAAGCTGGACGCTACAACTCCGCTTCCGTCTCCGGAATGAACTCCCTCTTTCAGCATTTGAACCGAGAGATCTCCCACGACCAGTCCCCGCAAGGAACTCGTGCACCAGAGCTGATCGTAGTTCCCGCAACCGGAATCGAGGCAGACAATAAGGTCGGGGACGCCGATGCGGCTCTGAAGCGTTTCAATATAATACGGCAGATCGTAGCTGCCGCTTTCCTCGCATGCCTCGATAATGACCACGCAGCGGGCATGCGGCGCATGCTGATCCTGCAGAGCCCGGATCGCAGTTAATGCGGCAAATACGGCATATCCATCATCGGCTCCGCCGCGTCCATACAGCTTGCCATTCTCAACGACCGGATTCCAGGGTCCCAGCCCTTCGCGCCATCCGGTCATCTCCGGCTGCTTATCCAGGTGTCCGTACAGCAGAACGCATCCGGCTGAATTCCCGGGAATGTCAAAAAAGAGGAGCGGTGTTCGCCCCTCAAGCCGCATTGTCTCAAATCTCATGCCATCGATCGGTTGCCTGCGGCACCATTGTTCGATCAGAGAAACCGCCCGGTCCGTATGTCCGTGTTCCTGCCATTGCGGATCGTAGAGCGGCGATTTGTTTGGAATTCGGATATATTCCATCAGTTCCGGAATTATCGAATCCTCCCACAGCTTGGCAACGAATTTCTGAGTCTTTTCAGAGTCCATGGCCCCCTCCCTGTTAGAAGAATACCATTTGGGATTGACGATTTTAGATTTACGATTGACGATTTGCATCGTCAATCGTCACTCGTAAATCGTCAATGCAGTTTTGAGTTGACACTGCCGGACAAAGGCATCAAGCATTATCCCATGAATCTGAGACGCACCTGGGCTGTGGCTCGAAAAGAGTTCTTGCACATCCTGCGCGACGCGAGGAGTCTGACGATGGCCCTGGCGCTGCCCATCCTGATGATCCTCCTGTTTGGCTATGCATTGACTCTGGATGTCGACAGAATTCCCACAATGGTTTTTGATTCCGACCGTACGCCTGAAAGCCGTGAAATGATTTCCCGCTTTCAAGGGTCCCGTTATTTTTTTGTCCTGGGCGCTGTCGAGGATTATCAATCGATTGAGCAGAAAGTTAACAGGGATGAGTGCATGCTGGGGATCGTGATTCCACAAAACTATGCCAGAGATTTGCTTTCAGGCGGCGCGCCGCAAATTCAGATGCTGTTCGACGGCAGCGATTCGAATACGGCATCCATCGGGCTCGGATACGCGAACGCAATCGCGCAGTCCTTCGCAGCCGAAATTCAAGTGCGAGCACAGAACCGGATGGGCCGAAGCGCTCCGTCAGCTCCGGTCGAACCGCGTCTGAGGGTCTGGTATAACAGCCAGCTGAAATCAAAGAATTATATTGTCCCCGGGCTCATCGCTCTTATCCTGATGATCATTGGCGCGCTTCTCACTTCCCTCACTCTTGCGCGCGAGTGGGAAATGGGAACCATGGAGCAGCTTCTGTCAACTCCTCTGCGTCCGGCTGAGATCGCTCTGGGAAAGATGAGCGCTTATTTCA
>JBEKKY010000105.1:0-10186 GCA_050010475.1 Acidobacteriota bacterium
CAATATCCAGCGCCAAGGAGCCGGTCCGGGGCCAGGGAAAGAAGGTCCCCACCAGCAGAGCGACCAACACGATCTGCTTGGAATACAGCGACCATTTGAGCAGAGCCAGTTTCCGGCCGGAATACTCGATCAGCGGGCCTTCCATGATTTCCTGCTCGGCTTCAGCTATATCAAACGGCACCTTCCCGACTTCCGGCTGAAGAACGAGGAAGAAGGCGATCGCTCCGATGATCATGGAAATGTCCGGCGGACTGGATACGTACCTTTCGATACAGTTTGCGAGCATCAGAGAGTGCGCCTTGACAGCCGTGACAATAAACGTAACCGCCACGACCGGTTCAACAACCATCAGCAGCATGATTTCCCGGTTCACCCCGACGTAGGCGTAGGGACTCCCTGAAGCCATGCCGCCCAGGCACATGCAAACGGGAGCAATCGTCAGGATGTAAATCAGGACCAGCATGTCTCCCGCGAACCCCAGAGGGACCACGCCTCCCATCGGCACAAACAGCCCCGCCATCAGGATGGAAGCCAGGCATACCACCGGCGCTGCATTGAAGAGGAAGCCGTTGGTTCCGCCCTGATCCTCTTTCACCATCAGCTTGGCAATATCGTAATAAGTCTGGAATACAGGGGGGCCTTGCCGCGAATGGATACGCGCCCGCACTTTGCGCAAAATGCCGTCCACCAGGGGAGCGGCAATTAACACCAGCAGTATATTGAACACGCCGATTACAACGTGTGTCACGAGCGTCTCCCTTGCCCGGAATTCCGTTGACTCATCGCCAACAACTCCTGATGCGTGTAAGTCCGGACCTTCTTGCTTTGCGTATCGACCGTGATGACCCGCTCCGTACAGGAGAAGCAGGGATCGATGCTTCCCACAATAATCGGGAAGTCTGCAATACTCATGTTGTCCAGCATCTTCGGAATGGACTGCAGTTGGGGATAGGTCGAAGCCCGGACGCGCCAGCGGTAGGGACGGTTGTCCGGTCCGGTAATCACGTAATGACAACACTCTCCTCGCGGTGCCTCAACCGCGGCGATCCCTTCGCGCCATGGAGGAATCGGTCCAACCTCGGCCATGAGTTCGCCTGCGGGCATTTTGGCTATCATCTGCCGGATAAGCGAAATCGCGGTGAATGTCTCTTCCGCGCGGACGAGGGTCCGGGCCCAGATATCACAACCTTCCTGCACCGCGATCTTAAAATCCAGATCCGGATATGCCAGGTACGGACGGTCTTGCCGCGCATCGATCGCCACGCCCGATGCGCGCGCCGTGGGGCCTACGACACAGATCTTGCGCGCGTCCTCTTTGCTGAGCATCCCGACTTTCTCCAGACGCATCTTCAGGGAATTGTCCTCGACGGCCGCGGACACCAGTTCCTTGGTTTCCTCTTCGATCTTTGCCAGCGTTTTGAGAATCTTGTCCGCCGTTTCCGCATCGATGTCGCGGCGCACACCGCCGACCAGGTTCATGCCGTACGTCTTTCGATTTCCGGTAATCTGCTCGGTCAGCCACATTACAGGTTCGCGGATTCGCCAGGCCTGCATCAGGACGGTGTCAAACCCGAGATAATGCGCTGCTAAACCCAGCCAGAGCAGATGGCTGTGCACCCTTTCCAGCTCCAGCATGATCGACCGGATGTATTTGGCTCGCGGCGGGATCTCGATATCGGCCGCCTGCTCGACCGCCATGCAGTAGGTGGCGCTGTGGACGAAACCGCAGATTCCGCAGATCCGTTCCGCAATAAAGGGGACCTGGTTGTATTCGAGAACGGTTTCAGTCAGCTTCTCGATCCCGCGATGAGCGAAGAATCCGCGGTAATCGGACCCGACAATCTGCTCCCCTTCTACATACAGGCGGAAATAGGCGGGCTCTTCGAGCGTCGGGAAAAATGGGCCGATATTCAGGATTGTGGCCTGCTTCTCGTGCTCTTTGGGATCGCGCATCGGTGGCTTTACTACCGTCACGCGAGGAGGCCTGAAATTGTAGGGAACATCCTTGCGCAGCGGGAAGACATCTTCCGGCCAGTCGTCGGAAACGACAAGCCGGCGCGGATCGGGATGCCCCTCCGGAACGATGCCCATCAGATCGCGCATTTCCCTTTCGTGCCAGTCGGCACCCGGGATGATGTTGGTCAAAGACGGGACGCGAGGATCGGAAGGAGGGACCACTTCCTTCAGTGCGACAATGAGATTGTCGCGATCCAGCGAAAAAACATAAGTGACTTCGTACGTGTTGTTGATCGGGCTCTTATCCGTTGCCGCAGACAAAATGAGACGGGCTTTTGCCGTGTTGAAAATATAATCCGCGACATCCTGGATGTTTTCCCGGTCGACCGTAAGAAACAGCCGGAAAGGATTGGGTTGCGTGCTGGCCAGCAGCGCCTCCGGATATTTCTCTCTGATCCCTGCAATCAAATTCTGGGCGTTCATCTATTTTGCTCCCACCAACCAAAACACAAGAACAATGGAAAGGACGAGCCCGATCACCTGCCAGAGCAGATAAAGCTGCGGCACGCCATTGTGAATTCTGCTGAAGGTTCTGCCAATGCGGACAAAAGCCGAACCGATTGGGAAGTAAAGCCAGCGATCGAAATCGAGGCTGCGGGCCAATGGTTGTGGGGGAGACAATTGCGGCCATTTGGGTTTCCAAAATACCGGATGAATCAGATTACGAAACGGTTTGTAGAAGCTGCTTGCACGATAGCGCACGGCTTCGTCGGAAACAACTTCACCGCAATTCCATATGGAAGCCGGCCGGCTGGCGACGCTGACACTGCGGTAAATGGCATAGGTCACGGCGGCGCAAACTGCAAGCGCCAGCAAGATCACAACAGGGCTTACGGCGGTAATCGTCGAGCCGTTCTGACTAAGGGTGACGCCCTGCCACGGCAAGGCGCCAAGTGCTCCCTGCATCAATGCGGCGGAAGCAGTCCCTAATGCGGGCTGCAGCACGCGAAGCAGCATCAGAATAATTGGGGCAGGGAAAATGCCTAGAAGGAAACATGCAGCGGCCAGAAGAAGCTGCACGATCTCCATTGATTTTGGCGAGCCGGCAGGGCTGTTATGAAAACGCTCCGGAAGTGTGCCCAGATAGGCTGTGCCAAGGTATTTAACAAAGTACGCCAGCGTCACCGTACTCATGAAAATAGCAATGACGGCATAGAGGAGATAAACGGAAGCCGGTTTCCCGAGGATCGCGCTCTGATACAAAAGCCATTTGCTGACGAAACCATTGAATGGCGGAATACCCGCGATGGACAATGCTCCGACGATCGCACAACCCGCGGTGATCGGCATCAGCTTGATCATGCCGCCCATTCGATCCAAATTTCGGGTGCCGGTCCGGAACAACAGCGATCCGGTATTAAAGAAGAGCAGCGATTTGAAGCAGGCGTGGTTCAATATGTGATAGAGACAGCCGATTAGGGCGATGACCCCGAAGACAGGGTTATAATTCAAGAATACAAGTCCGAGGCCAAGTCCCAGCAGAATGTATCCCATCTGCCCAATACTGCTTTGGGCCAGCAGACGCTTGCAGTCGTGTTCGCCCAGCGCCCGCAGAGTTCCCACCACCATCGAGATAATTCCAAATGCGGCAATTATGGAACCCCAAATAGTGGAAACCGCATTAGGCACCGGCAGCGTCCAGAGAAAGACGCGGAGTAATCCATAGACACCGATCTTGATCATGATGCCGGATAGTAGTGCGCTGATGCTCGCCGGAGCCGCCGGGTGCGCGGCCGGCAGCCATATGCCGAACGGATACATGCCGGCTTTCGTGCCAAAAGCGATAAAGAAAACCAGCAAAAGCAGGTGAAGGGCAAATGGATTCAGGCTGCCCATCAATAGCGGAAGCGCGGAAAAAGCGAAAGATCCGGTGCGATTCGATAAAAACATCACCGCGACCATCAGCCCGGCCGAGGTGAGGTGGGTCATGAAAAAATAGATATAGCCGGCGGAGAGGTTTTCCTTTTTGTCGTTCTCGAAAATTACCAGGAAGTAGGAAGCAAGCGTCATGACTTCCCAGAACACGAGAAACCAGAACCAGTCTGCAACGGTCACGACGGCGAGCATGCCCGCCACGAATATCGGAAAGGGAAAGAAGTAGCGGCGGAGCGAATCATGCCGGTAGTGGTCAAGATATCCGATGCTGTAGAGGGCGGATCCGGTCACCAGAATCGCGATCATGAAAACAAAAAAAGCGCTCAGAGCGTCGATGCGGAAATGAAGCTGGGCAACCAGTCCCAGGACTCGAACATTTCCGAATGCGAATTCCACTGGATTGAAGAAGGCCCGCACTGCGATCCAAATCATCGCCGCGCTCGCACATGCAGTCCCGATGAAATTGATCCCGCCGGCTACCTTTCTGCGGTCGGCCGCCAGCAAAGTCAACACGGACGTGGCCACCAGCACAATCATCGCACCGGCAAATAACCCTATTGCAGTCATCGTCCCAAACCCCCGGCCAGCCGGTCAATGAGTGGCAAGGCAAAAACGGTGGAAAGCAGGATTAATCCCATCAGAGCCAACAAAGGTATTGCCATGCTTGCGGGCGGATCCTGCGCCGCCTCGGCTGCCGGCGCAACCGCGCCGAAAACCACTTTGTGCACGACATGGATGAACCAGGCGAATCCCGCCACGCTTTCCGCCACCGCCAGGATCCCGAGCGTCCAGCCCCAGCTTGAATGCAGTTGAAAGGCGCCCGAAACAATGAAGAACTTGCTCCAGAACATGTTGAACGGCGGAACACCGCTGATCGCGAGCGCGCCGAGAACAAAAGCCAGCGAGGTCAACGGCATCTTCCTGCCCAGCCCGCTCAGATTCGAGATTTTGCGCGTTCCGGTGGTAAAGGAAATCGCTCCGACCGCAAGGAACAGCAAGCTCTTGGTAAATGAATGTCCGATGAGGTGAAGCAGTCCGCCGCGCAGCCCCAGGTTCGATCCCAGCGCGCCCAGGGACAATCCCAGGAACATGTATCCGAGATTGGCAATCGTCGAATAGGCAAGAAGTCTTTTGAGATCGTCCTGGAAAAAGTAAAGAAAGACGCTCGTCAGCATGGTGACAATGGCAAGGCCGCCGAGCAGCAGTGCGATTTTCGGAGGAAACACGAGTATGCTGACAAGAATTCTGGCGATCAGGTAAACGCCGGCCTTCACCATCGCGGCGGCATGGAGATAGGCGCTGGCGGGAGTCGGCGCGGCCATCGCGGTAGGAAGCCAGGTGAAGAACGGGAACTGCGCCGCTTTGGCCAGCGAAGCGATGACAAAGAAAACCACGGTCAGCGTTTTCAGCCCCGGTGAAAGCTGGTTGATGGCGGTAAACGCAAAAGAGCCGGTATTGACATAAATAAGGATAATCGCGGCTTCGAGAAACAGGCCCATTGCATGCGTAATCAGCAGCGCTTTGTACGCGGAGCGGAGCGCATCCTCATCGCGATAAAACGCGATCAGCCCCCAGGAGCAGAGAGTCGTCAATTCCCAGAAAATAAAGAGCTGGAAAAAATTAGGTGAAATGACGAGGCCGATCATCGCCGCAACGAAGAGCAGCATGAAGAAGTAGTACAGGCCCTGTCCTTCATCCGACGGATGCTCCCGGTTCCGGGAACTGACATATCTGCCGGAATAGAGGATGATCAGGAATCCGCCGATCGTGATGACCAGGAGCATCAGGGAACTCAGACCGTCAATCCGGATTCCGAACAGTGCTTCCTTGCTGGGCAGCCAGGGCAGCGTGCCTAAGTCACGAGACCATATGCCGCCATAGTTGCGAATCACGATGGCCAGCGAGCCGACCATTGCTGCTGCACTCAGAAGCAAGGACAACAAAAACAAGTCTTCACCCCCTATGCCAAATTTGGAATTCAACGTCCTGGGAACGCGGCCGCCCCGGCCGCTCGGCGGGCGAGACGCCCGCGCTCCCAGGGAGCTGAATTCCTTTTTTACTTATGCCGTCCAGCGTATGGACCGGCTGATGCGCTGCGCCAACTGCGAGACATCCTGCTGCGAAAAGGCAACTCCTGTTGCTGCCGACAGCAGCTCGGCGACCGTGCCCATGCCGATTCCGCCACACAGGAAAGGGCACAGTCCCGCGGAATCCAGAACAGCCATCAGATCGCTGAGAGCTTCATCCTGCCCATCTGCAGCCGGGATTCGCGGGTAAATTGCGAATCCGGCGGCCATGCAGGGTCCGCGGTCCATCCCCGAATTTGAGTTTTTGTTTTGAGGCCGTTCGAATTTTTCGCCGGATGCAAGCTTTCGAACCAGTTCATCCTGATTGCCGTTCTTGCCGGCTAAGCTCACTATCGCCCTGGCAGACGTAAAATCCAAGCCCAGGTCAACGAATGACCGGTATTGCCCTAAGCGCTCGCGGAGCTCGCTATGGGGGCTCCCCCCCAAAAGCGGGAATCCTTTTCCGCCGTCGTCTGAAGGAGTAAAGGATGAAAAGGAAGTCGCGCAACCAAAGCAACCGCGAGTCCTGGCAGGTCTGACTCCGGCAGGAACGGGTTCCCATACAAGATTATCCGCCGTGAGAACGGAGTCATGCTCACGGGCGCCCTTGATGGCAATGGCTCTGGACTTCATGAAGGACCGCAGTTCCATGGCGGACTTGAGAAACTTTGCCTGATCCGCCATGCGGAGACCTTCCGTGCCGCACGCAACCACCGCTTTCAGGTTTTTGGAGCCCATGACTGCGCCTGCGCCGTTTTTCCCGGAAGCGGAGAAGCTTTCGCTCACGATTACAGCACAGTCGACGTGGTTCTCACCTGCAGGTCCAATGCAGGAAACGGCGGCGCGGGGATCGGTTTCCTTGAGCAGCAGTTCCATTGTTTCCGCAACGGGCTTGCCAGTCGTATGTGCCGCGGTTCGCAGTTCGGCTTTGCCGTCATTCACCCAGAGATAAACCGGCGCGGCCGAGCGTCCTTCGAAAATAATCGCGTCAAAACCGGCCAACTTCAGCTGGGGTCCCCATTTGCCGCTGATGCTCGCCGCCATGAGCGCGCCGACAGGCGGCGTTCGGGTGACGACAGTGTAGCGGCCGCCGTTGGGCGCCAGGGTGCCGGTTAAGGGCCCAGTTGCAAAAATCAGGTTATTCTCGGCCCCGAGCGGCTCGGCGGAAACAGACGTTTCTTTCGCATGCAGATAAATGCCGAGCCCGCGTCCACCGAGGTAATCTCGGATAACAGCCGGCCCCAGGACTTCATTATTAATAAAGCCGCTTGTCAGATTTACGCGCAATAATCGTCCACGCCAGCCGAACATCAGTGTCTCGCTCCCGAGGCAATCGCTTTCAATTTGGCGGCTGCCATCCGCCGCTTTTCCACATTCGCCGTGCTTTGTTCACCATAGACGATGGCACCCGAAGGACAGACACTTGCGCACTGCGGATCTCCGCTGCACAGATCGCATTTGAGAATTTTATGTCCCCGGACATCAAAGAAATTTCCGCCGAAGGGGCAGATCTGGATGCACATTCTGCACTTGATGCACTTCGATTGATTGACCAGACGCGCACCGGTGGCTTTGTCCTCGGAGATCGCGCCCGCGGGACAAATGGCCATGCAACCTGCTTCCTCGCACTGCATGCACATAACCGCCGCGGAGTGAGTGTTCTCGTCCCAGGTTTTCACCTCGAGCCGGGCCCGGGCAGGATTGAACTCTTCTTCGTGAAACAGAGAACAAGCCAGTTCGCATGAATGGCAGTTGGTGCAATTTTCCGGAGCTATTATCAAAACGCCCATCGTATGCCCTTTTGAGGATCAGGTCTCCTGGGAGCGCGGGCGTCCCCGCCCGCATGCGGCCGAGACGGCCGCGCTCCCAGGGATCTAGATCCCGATCTTTCTCTCCTGATACTGCGTCTGCAACGCCCGGTTCGATTTGTCACCAGGAGTCTTCGCAAAGCATTCCTTATAAATTCTCTGCACGGCAGGATTCTGCGCAATCCCTTCCCTGTTCTTTGCCACGACAGAATGCACGCCCGCCCGGCTCGTGTAAACAGTCGTCTTTTCCTGCGGAAGGAGCACCTTCGGTTGCCCTCCTCCGCTGACGCATCCCATAGGACAGGCCAGCAGTTCCATGAATGCGATCTCGTTTTTTCCCTCCTTAATGGCATCAAAGAAGGGAACGGCGGCCGTCAATCCGGTGATTGCAACCGCTTTCACTTTGAATTCGCCCAGCTGCACGGAAGCGGTGCGCACGCCTTCCGACTCCGTATCCGCAAACTTCACGTCAAGCGAGCCGCTTTGTTGAAGCAGGCCCCCGCTGGCTCGAAGAACCGATTCAGAAACACCGCCGGGATCGCAGTAACTATCCTCTGTTTCCGGAATAACGGGAAGTTCGGAATCGTATGGCTGCCCGGCGATGCTGACGAGGTCGATTCCCGAATCCTTGATCATGTATGCAAGCTCGCGCGTAGTCAGAACTGCATCCACGTGCTGGAATCCTCCCGCGCTCATTTCGGGCCTGCCGGCCTCAAATTTCCGCGATGTGCATGGTCCAATAGAAACGCTGTATACGTGCGCAGCATCCAGGTTCATTGTCTTCGCGACGAAAGATTTGAGCAGTACGCCGGCGACCATGTGAGGAGACTTGCAGCCGGCAAGGTAATGGATCAGTTCGGGATGAAACTGCTCGATGAACTTGACCGCTGCCGGACAGGAGGAATTAATGACCGGCAGGATCCCGCCGGATTGAAGACGATGCACCAGTTCATGGGCTTCTTCGGTCACGGCAAGCGCTGCGGGCAAGGAGAAATCATAAACCTTTCGGAACCCGATCTTCTTCAGGGCCGCCACAATCCGTCCGGGCGGCACGCTTCCGGCCGGAAGGCCAAAATCCTCGGCAACGGCGCTGCACACTGCGGGCCCGCATTGAGCCAGCAAGAAACGCTTTGGATCCGCCAAGGCTTTATTGACTGCAGAAATGAAACAATGGTCGTAGGCGGCAAACAAAGGCTCCGCAAGACTTGAAGGGAGGGCGCGCTGCTCCAGGCGCGCGGCTCGAGTCGTGGCGTGCTCCTCAAAAACGGTATCGTAAGCACTGCAAACCTGAACGCATCGCCCGCAACCAACACATCGTTCCTCGGAAATTGTGTGGGGCTTATGGCGCTCGCCGGTGATTGCATCGGCGGGGCAGGGTGAGATGCAGTTGCCGCATCCCGTGCACAATTCCTGATCGATTCGACTAAATCCCTCAGTCACCCGCACAACTCCTTTTCAATTTGCATTGCCGGGAACGCCGGCGTCCCGCCTGCATTGCCGGCTTTGCCGGCCGAGACGGCCGCGCTTCCGCGGTTTCTCAAACACCGATGCCGACCTGCAGAAGAAGATCGAGCGCAGCTTCCGTGTTTCGCCGGCTTTTTTCCGCTGCCGGATCAACCAGTTCCAGCGCTTTCTCCGGACATGTTTCAACGCACGCCGGCCCCTGCGCGCGATGCACGCATAGATCGCAGTTGCTTGCCCGGTGGAATTTTCGCCTGCGCCATTCCTCCGGCTTCTCGGTCTCACCGGGAAATATCGGCCTGGTACCGGAAGGTAGGGGGATGAATTCGATCGCTCCGAACGGGCATGCCATCAGGCAGAGCTTACAACCGACACAACGGCTGATATCCACAACAGTCCGGCCGTTGACTCTCGAGATAGCCGACATCTGGCAGACATTGAGGCAGGGGGCATCCACGCAATGATGACACTGCACTGGCGCCGAAAGATCCGCTGCAATCATGACGAAAAGCCTTGGGACGAAAACTCCCGGAGTGGCACCGGCAGTGTTCTGCTTTGACTCGCTATGTGCCACCGCACAGGCTATCTCACAGGTTCGGCAGCCGATGCACTTTTCAGCATCGCTTTGCACAAATGGGCTGAATTGTTCCGCTCTCAATTTCGCGCTCCAAAGACAGGGATTGCCTTGGTTTTCAGATATTTTGATCTTGCTGCGGAAGTGACTGCAAGAGCTTTCCTGCGGAACTCTTCCGATACTGTTTTGCTGCCGTGGCAAACCATTTTATCGCATATCTGTCATTGAGCAGCGGCGCAACCACTGCCGCTGATCTAAAGCCAGTAGAAAGCCAGTAGACACGCAATACTATCATAAGCAGGATTACTGGGGTAGTTAAAAATGATTAGTATTCAACTGCCGATTTTCGCGGATTTTCACCGATAAATCGGCAAGAATTCGAGGAG
>JBEKKY010000106.1:0-10145 GCA_050010475.1 Acidobacteriota bacterium
GGCGGTCTGGGGACCGTTGCTGGTCCTGGTGGTGTTCTCGTCCTTGTTGGGATACGTGGTCTACTTCCGGTTGCACCACCAGCTCGGACCCGGTCGAGCCAACCTTGTGACCTACCTTCTGCCGCTCGTGGGCATCGGGCTGGGGTCGGGGCTTTACGGGGAGCCGATCACAGTTTGGGAGGTCGCCGGTTTCCTCCTCGTGGTGACCGGTCTCACGCTGGTATTCGTGACGGGGAACAGAACCCCTCCGCCCGTCGCTCCCACTCCAGGAAGAGGGGAGCCAACCACCCCTGGTCCCGTCGACCCACCGGCGCGCGTCGGTTGAAGCCCCCGACATCCGGAATCATTCGAGCAGCGAACGGGGGGACCCAAGGACCCTAGCCCGGCGTCCTCGGCTCGGATGTGCCACGAGTCCAAATCCACCGGCGCCCTCCCAAGGGGCGAAATAGGGGAACGTCCCTATTTTTCACTATTTTTCAAGACTCAATTCGGTACGCGCGATTACTTCATCCTGCACTGCACCGTTGAGCTGTGTGAAATAAGCGCTGTATCCGGCCACGCGGACCACAAGATCCCGATACTGCGCAGGATTCTGTTGAGCCTTCAGCAGCATTTCTTTGGACACGACATTGAACTGCACATGCTTCCCACCGTGCTTGAGGTATGTCTTAATCAGCGCGGACAGCTTTAGCAAATCTTCATCACTTCGCAGCGCGGAAGGGTGAAACTTCATGTTCATCAATGTGGCCTGGTACGGATCCTGGTCGATCCGCAAAGCGCTGCGCATAACAGCCGTCGGGCCGTGGGTGTCCCGCCCTTGCATCGGGGAGACGGTTCCGTCCGCACAGGTTTCGTGCGCATGTCTTCCGTCCGGAGTAGCGCCCGTCAATGCGCCTCCAGGCTGATGCGAGGTAATGGATATCGCCGACACTTTGTGAGTGCTCCCAAACGCAGTAGGCAGTTCATTGGCAGTCGCAGCCCAGAACTCATACAGGTCAGCGGCAATTTCGTCGGCATAGCTGTCCCCGTTGCCGTATTTGGGCGCTTCCAGGCACATCTTGCGGAGGTCCTCGCACCCTTGCCAATCAAGATCCAATGCCCGTTTTAGATCACCCATGGTGACTTTCTTGTCTTCATAAACCAGTCTCTTTACCGCAGCCATCGAGTCCGCCACGTTGATCATACCTACCGGATTGAGTACGGCGCCATTTTCGAACGGCATGGTGCGGCTCAGCAGATCCTTGCCGGCTGTGATGCCGTCCTCCATTAGGGAGGATCGGAAGGCATCTGGAAACAGCTCGCGTTCAATCAGAAGCTCGAGGTTATCCTTTTCCGCCGCAAGCTCCATGAAGTACCGGAGCTGCTGCTTAAATGCAGCAGCAAATTGATCATAATCACCGAAACTCTCCGGGTCGCCCGTCTCAATCCCGACCCGCATGCCCGTACCGGGATGGATCCCGTTATGAAGGAAGATATCAAAGACCAGCGGTACGACGAACATCCCAATGGCCACTGTCCGCGACTTTCCCGGCAGGTTCGCGTCCAGGCAACCTGTAAGCACGTATTCCCGGGCCTCTTCCAGGGGAATGCCGTAGCGCATGAAAAAGGCCATGTACGACCTGTCTCCCACAAATGCCGGCATGCCGATGCCTGTCCGTACGACTTCCAGAGCCTTGATCATCAGCTTCTCAGGCGTGTTCGGATGAACCCTCAAGGTGAGTGTATGATGTGGCAGGCGTGTTTCCAGCGCTGCATCCAGGAGAAGATACGTTAACTCGTTCGTCGCATCCCGGCCGTCAGACGTTACTCCCCCGATCGTCCAGTTGTGCCACTTGGCCAGCCCTGCGTTTTTCTTTCGATTTCGTTCCCCCGATATGCGATTCAGCTGCATGTCTTTGACGCGGAGGCATTCCAGAAGTTCGAGGACCTCGTCATCCGTAATCCGCCCGGCTATCTTGTCCGCCTGGTAAAATGGATACATATATTGGTCAAACCTTCCGGCAGCCGCCGTTGGCGACGGATTGATCATCAGGAATACGAACCAGAAAGATTGCAGTGCTTCCCTGAACGTCCGTGCAGGATTTGCCGGCACCCTTCGGCAAATTTCGGCCATCAGCTGCAACTCCCTTTTTCGCGCAGGGCGGACTTCCGTTTCGGCCATGCACGCGGCAAGATCTGCATACCGGCCGGCCAGATCCAGTGCCGCCCGGTGCATCAGAATGACTGCCTGCAAATAGCGCAGCCTTGCAAGACTGTCGTCACCTGCGTGCCTCAGCGATTTGAGTTCCGCTTCAGCTTTTGCAATCAGGCTGACGAGTCCTTCGTTCAGCACCTTGCGAAAATCGACTGCCATGAGAAAGAACCCCGGGCCAAGGCCCAGTCCCGACTGCGCGTATCCTCCTCCACTACCCTCAGCAGTGCTTTTCCATGGCGGCAGGATGATTCCCAAACGCAGGAATTTCAGCAGCCTCTCATCATGAGCTGCCGCCTCTCCCATGCTCCCGATCAACGTCTTGCTCTTCCTGCCGGCATTTAGCTCCTGCAGTTCGCGTTCGTCTTCCGGAGAAATCAAAAATCCTTCCCTTTTCAGCGCATCAATCTCATCCTGGGACCAGGTGAAGTATTCAGGATCGATTTCCAGCCCCATCGGCTTGCTGGCTCCATTCCCGGCAATCAGAGCATCCTCTTCGATAAATATCGGAATCTCCCGCAAGACACTGGCGAACACTTTTGCCCGCCGCAGAATCATGGGCTCTCCCTCTGTCGCAGCCATAGTCCGCAGTGCAATGCGCAGCTTTTCAATACATATCGGGAGGTGGTCCTTTCGAAGCGCAGCTATCATTGATTGAATTCTTCCGTTCATAAATCCTCCCGGGAGCGCCGGCGTCCTCGCCTAATGCCGCACAGTTTTCACCCGTTAAAGCAAAAAACCATGTGGGGAAGGGTCTCCAGACCCGTCCCCCTCTGCGCAAACGATAAATGTTTTGTCGGCATAGCTTGCGCTGAACGGCGCTTTCGCGCCGGGACGGCTCTGGAGAGCCGCCCCACATGAACCTCATAAAAGCTGCACACATGTCGGGCGGGTCTCCGGACCCGCCGGGCCGGCGAAGCCGGCCCCCTATGCCGCAAAAAGCAAAAACTAGGCGGCATTAGGCGAGGACGCCGGCGCTCCCGGCAACCGCAGTTCTCGGCAATGAAACCCTTACATTCAACTTGTGACCTCTTCCCCTTGCCCATCATGGAAGAAGCCCTGAATTTGATTTCTAAGGAGCGCTTCGCGTTCCCAGAAAGAGTACTCTTTCAGCCGCTCCTGCTGGCTTGTCTGAATGTGTTGCGAGACGGCTTGCACGGCCTTTTCGACATCTCCATCCGCCAGGGCGCGAATCATATCCAGGTGTTCGTTGTGCACTCTCGCCAGGGCTTCGGCATTGTGTCCGGCATGACGCGCGGCAAGGACACGGATCAAATACCTCACTTTGCTGAAAACTTTCAGCGCCACTGCATTCTCAGCAATACTCATGAGGAAGGTATGGAAGCTGATGTCCGCTATCTCGAACCGGCGCATTTGCGCGCCGTTCAGCATCTTTTTGCCGGATTTGACCAATTGATTCCGTAAAGCCCGGATTTCCCCGGCAAGCGCCTGAAGTCTCTCGAGGTCCTTCCCCGCTAATGAGCGTTTAGCTATCTTTGAAACTGCATGCGCTTCAAGCACCGAGCGCAATTCATACAGCTCGACGAAGTCCTGGCGGGACAGGCGCACTACGACAATACTTCCGTTGGCGTCTTCCTCCAACAAGCCCTCACCCAGCAATTGTCGTATAGCTTCGTGCACCGGTGTGCGGCTGAGACCAAGCTCGGCCGCCAGAGCGACCTCGGAAATTGCGCTGCCGGCAGAAAGCTCCCGGCCGGCAATTTTCTGCTGGATATAGAGGCAGGCTCTTTCGCGAGCTGATCCATGATCGCCCTTTCGTGACTTTGTTTTAAGCAGTTTTGGCATGGTGAGACTCCAATCCCGGTATATATTCCGCTTTTGGTCTTATACGGCGCAAGTCACAAAAAGCGAACAAAACTTCCATCCCACTCGAAATTAGTACGAAGCCCGGGTTTCCTGGTGATCTGTTCGGCATAGGAGGCAACCGCTCGACCGCGCGCATCGTCACCGCAGACTTCAGGCTGCCCATTTGGATTCACCCAGCATGGAATGAATCCCGCTTTGCGAACACCTTCAGCGCCGATCTCACACACTGCAATCATAGTGTTTCGTGCTTCAGGATGAAAAGGGTATGTCGGGTAATTGGGATCCGGTTCAAAGCCGAACAGCTCCCGTCTACGGCGTGCCCATTCGAGGCGTTTTAGACTCGGGTTGGCTTCAATATTCAACGCCCGGGTCACGGTGACAAAGTTGCCCAATCCATGATAGATCGGTCGGCCTTTATAGATTTCGATGCCGCGTAAAATATGGGCATGGTGCCCAACAACGATATCCGCTCCCGCATCGATCGCAGCTTTGGCTAAAGGACGTTCGTACATGGCCAGGACGGCAGGAGTGTGCCCAATTCCCTTATGGAGAGCCACGATGAGCACATCCACTTCCCGGCGCAGTTTCTCCACATCCGCCAGCATTGCATCCGCGCTTTCAGGTTCAGCGAAAGTATATATCCGTGGAGGCCCCCCCGGAGAGGCGTGATCCAGTTCATAATGGGTGATCACGTGAACATACGCGCACCCCGCCTTCTTTTCAGCGGCCCACGAGTCCGTTGGCCCCACACAGTTGTAGCTGAGCGTCCCCACTTTCAACCCCTGGCGCACCACTATCGCCGGCTTACATGCCTCTGCGAGACACATCCCCGCTCCTGTCGTGGCTATACCCAATTGCTGCAGGGTTGTGATGGTATCTTCGATCCCATCGGGCCCGGCATCGTGTATGTGGTTTCCGGCGAGCGTCGCGACATGGAATCCGGCGCGCTTCAAAGCCGCCAGATTGTCCGGATTGCTGGGTGGCGCCGGGACGTCAGAGGTATTCTCACGCCCCCGGCGCGTATGCGGGACCTCCACGTGTCCAACCAGCACATCAGCTTCCAGCAGAGTGCTTCGCGTGAAATCGAAAAATGAGTCGGGCTCAGGCTCATCCAGAATCAAATCACCTACCAGCATCAGTTTCAGGGTGGAGGCATGACTCATGGTATCAGATCACCTTTTGCGCTCTCAGTCCTGCGATTCTCTCCGATGAATAGCCCAAAACCCGGCCATAAACCATATCATTATGTTCCCCCAACGCTGGAGGCGGTTGATCAAAACCGACATTGGATCCGGAGAACGTGATTGGCATGCCCATGCCGAAGACATCTTCCACAGTGCCATACTTTGGATGAAGGAGCGGCACCGTTTCGCCGCGTTGTACTACTCTGGGATCGCGCGTTGCTGCGTATGGAGTACGCACCTCCGCTGCCGGTGCGCCGGCATGCTCCAATCGAGCGACTGCTTCCGATGAAGTCAGCGAACGCGTGAACCGTTCAATAAAGCCATTCAATTCCTGAAAGTTCTTGACCCGCGCATCGCGCGTGGCAAACTTCTCATCGTCAGCCAGTTCCGGATGGCCGGCAGCTTCAAAGAAAGCGCGAGCCATCGCTTCGGTCGGCGCGCAGATGGCGATGAAGCCATCCTTAGTCGGGTAAACGCCGAATGGCGCCAGGCGCGGAAGCGTTTGCCCTGTCCGCTGCGGGATCCCGCAGCGTTCGAGAAGATCAAAAGGTTCCACCGAAACCATCATTGTCAAGGCCCCCAGCATGGAAACGTCGATGTGCTGGCCAACGCCTGTGCGCTGCGCCTGGTGTATGGCCGCCATCACACCGATAACGCCGAACATTGGAGCACAAAGATCGGCCATTGGAATTCCAACCCGAATCGGCGGGTCCTGCGGTTCGCCGGACGTGTACATCATTCCGCTTTGGGCCTGAATGATCGTGTCCATAGCCTTAGCAGGGCTCGAATCATCTTCGCTGCCAAAACCCGTAATAGAGCAATAAACCAGCCGCGGATTTACTTCATGCAACCAACTATAGCCCACTCCAAGGCGATCAAGAGTCCCCCGGCTGTAGTTTTCGACCAATACATCGCACTTTTTCACAAGGTCGGCGAAGACGGCACGTGCCTCCGGGTGCTTGAGGTTGAGTGTAATGCCGAGTTTGTTGCGCAGGCGGTTGATGGCTGAAACGGATACGTCGTCCGGGCTTCGGCGGACCAGACTTGCGCCTTCCGCCCCGAGATAAGGAGCGTTTTCTCGACAGGTATCTCCGCTGGCCGGATTTTCCACTTTGATTACGTGAGCGCCGAGTCCGGCGAGCAAGAGTGTTGCGAACGGTCCGGCCAATGCAACCGTCATATCCAGAACGGTAATATCATCTAAGGGCTTTGGGATCGCCGCTCCTGCTTCATTTGTTTTCGTTGATTCAGCCATAGGCCTGCCTTTGATTTCGGTTTTGCGCCGGATGAGTGTTGCCCATACGGCGTTCTCATCAGTCGGAACCTACTTTAGCGCATCAGATTTCAGGATAAAACAAAAATGAAAATGCATTATGCATGCATATAACATAATATATGCATTGAACCGTTTACACCGTATGGGAGTTATGAAATAAGCCCATGATGGCAAATGATGTTTGCAGATGCTGACATCCGATATGACGCATCCTGATTTGACGGCAAGGCTCCGGAATGCTGCGGATCCGATAGGGCGGCTGATGTGGCATTACGAAAACCCGGCGGCAGAGGCCATATCATCAGCTGCCGGCGGCGTCCCAGTGGTGGGAATTACCTCCAATACAGTGCCCTGGGAACTGATCCGGGCTGTCGGGGCTTTCCCCTGCATGATCAATCCCGGGAATGCGAATCACCCAGATATCAGCAGTTTTATGGAAGAGGGTGTTTTTGAGGAGCGCATTCGGGCCATATTTGGCGCTGCAATAGCCGGCGATCTGCAGTACCTCAGCCTTCTGCTGATACCTCGGACATCAGAGCAGGAGTACAAACTGTATCTCTATCTCCGGGAAGTTGCACGCCAGGATCCCGAGCGCCGCATCCCGCCCCTTTACCTTTATGACATGCTCCATACACGCTCCCCGGAATCTTATTCTTACGGATTGGAGCGTACACAGTGTATGAAGAAACGGCTCGAAGAGCTGACCGGCGACATGATAGATGATGAGGCCCTCCTGCATGCGATCGACGAAACCAACGCCGTGCGCAAGGCAATCCGGAAATTGCTGTCCCTGCGTCGGCAAGGGCCTCGCATGACCGGAACGGATGCGTTGGCGTTGATCGGATCGTCGTTTTTTATAGGCAGGGATGAATACGTGTGCCTGGCGAAGCAGGCTGCGGAAATGATTGGGGAGCGCAATCCTCTTACCGGAAAAAGGCTGATGATTGCGGGGTCTTCACTCAGCCATCGAGGCCTTCATCAGGCGCTGGAAAAACACGGAGCGGTTGTCGTTGCAGAAGATGACTGGTGGGGTTCCCGCAGTGCAGGCGGGGAAATTGCTGATGGATCCAAAGACCTATTAAGGGCCGTATTTGAAAAATACTATCTCGATACGCCGAGCCCGCGCTTGTTCCCCTTCGAAATCGCCGATGCGTGGTTTCAACAAACATCAACGGGTGGAATCGATGGCGTCGTTTTCTATTTGCCGCCGGAAGATTGTGTAGTCGGATGGGATTACCCCAGGCGGCGTCGTTACCTTGATGAGAGGGGAATCCCTCACCTCCTCGTGCGAGAAGACGCCAGAACAATTTCGGAAGAATGCCACGAGCGCATGGAAACGTTTGTCCACAGCATTAGTGTCGGACGGTAGAAAACCATGGCAGAGAAGCAACTCGATTGCACCCTGGCAGCCGGTGAGCATCAGAAATCCTGGTTTGCGCAACTCCGGAAAGATGTATTTGAAAAGCAGCGGCCTTACGCCATTGTCCAGGCAGATATGCCGTTTGAATTGTTCCAGGTAATGGATGTGCCGGTTGTGAGCAACCAGTGGTGGGCATCCATCATTGCGGCCAAGCGTCTCTCGGTTTATTACCTAGATATTTTTAATTCTATGGGATATCACGACGGGCTTTGCCGGTACTGCAGTCTGGCGGCAGCAGCCACGCTGACAAATGATCCGGAGCGCGCCCCCTGGGGCGGGCTGCCCAAACCGGCACTGCTCTGTGCGAGACTTACATGCGACTGTCTCCAGCGGGTTTTTGCGATCTGGGCCGAGGCATTTGGCTCTGAATGTGTGTTTCTTGACAATCCGGGGGCTGCCGAGTTGCCGCCGCGCTGGTGGGAGCTTAGCCGCCATCGCTGGCGCGAACTGTTTGAAGAGCACCGGCTAAGATTCACGGTGGGTCAGTTTCAAAACCTCATAAAAGCTCTCGAGCGAGTTACAGGAAGGCAATTTCAAATCGATCGTCTGCGCGATCTGATGGAAAGAGTCAACCGCCAGGAAGAGTACTTCGAAGAAGCCTGTCAACTGATCTGCTCTGCACCCAAAACGCCGGTGCGCATGCACGAACAGGTGGCAAATGTCATGGCTGCACAGTGGGAACGGGGCAGCGACTGGGCGGTTGATCATGCCCGCACTTTCCGGGACGAGATCAGAAATCGAGTGAGGCAAGGAGTGGCGGCATGCCCTGGTGAGCGCCTGCGGCTGATGTGGGTTGGTGCAGGACTTTGGCACGACACAGATTTTTACACCGCTTTTGAGGAGGAATTCGGCGCCGTTTTCGTGTGGTCCATGTACCTGGCCTTTGGACCCGACGGATATATCCGCTACGGCTTGGATGACCCACTGCTGGCACTTGCCAGCCGCACGGTCAGCATGAACGAGCAGTTACACAACCCGCCTTGGGCCAACGAATGGATTGTCCATCAGGCCCGGCAACATAGAATCGATGCTGCTCTTGTGCTCACCCCACTGGGGACAAGGCCGGCAGCCACAGGCAATCGTTTTATTGAACGCGCCCTGGAGGAGTCCGGAATTCCGGTGCTTCGGGTCGTTGCCGACATGGTCGATGCCCGAGGTTGGGATCAGAAAGCCATGCGCCGCAAAGTTTCTGAATTCCTGACTCTTCGAGTTCTGCCCAACGCCATGAGATAGCGCGCTAGAGGTTAGCCCTAGCGGCGCAAAGATTGAGGGATGGATGAAAACAGAGGGAAAAACAGATCGGTCCTGGATTATTCCTTTCCTGGCAACGCTCTTTGGAATGATGACTCTTCAAATGTCAAGCTTGGGATTTTCTCCCCTGTTGCCTGCAATCCAGAAGGAATTCTCGATGAGCTTTACCCAAATCGGGCTTTTCACCGGATTGTATGGCTTGCTGGCTTTAGCCTTGAGTGTGCCCGCGGGCCTCGCGGCCAAGCGTTATGGTGAGAAACGCGTGCTGGTCCTGGCTCTGTTTCTGGTGGGATGCGGACTATTCATGCTGGGCAGAGCATCCGGATTTTTCACCGCCTTCGCTGCCCGCGCTTTCTGGATCGGTGCATACCGGTTTGCTTTCGTCAGTGTTCTGACGGCCATCGCGCTTACCTCGCCGCCATCTCTAAAGGGTTCATCCATGGGCTTCCTTGGATCGGTTTCTTCCCTGGCTTCGGTTGTTGGAGCGCCTTTCGGGAGCAAAATTGGTGAGGATTTCGGATGGCGCACAGGGATGACCGCTTATGCATGCGCAGCGATCCTGGGATCCCTTGCCATTTGGGCTTTGTATCGCCGGCAATCGGGGGAGCGAAAACAGATACACCAGGTCGGCAGTTCCCAGGATGGCGGACGGAGTGCATTCCGCACTCCGATCGTATGGGCGCTTGCTTTGTTTGTGGGCATGGTCGGGATGGCTTCCTACAGTGTGACATTTTTTGTCCCCGCTGCCGCAACTACCGTCTTCAAAATGGATGCCGTTGGATCGTCCTTTGTGATCAGCACAGGTTACATGTGTGCAATTTTCCTGAACCTTCTTTTTGGTTACCTGATGGATCATTACAACAAATGGATTGTCCTGAGCTCGCTCGTGCTGCTTTTGATTCCGGCATCACTCGCCATAACCAGCAAGAATGAACTCGTATTCCGAATCGCTACTGTAGTTGTGCTGGCAGCAGGATTTACCGCAACGAATCAGGC
>JBEKKY010000107.1:0-10111 GCA_050010475.1 Acidobacteriota bacterium
AAGTTCGCTGGGAGAGGATTGATGATTATGGGAGAACCCTCTCCGCCATGTCGATTATTCCGGCGACCGCCGCAAGCGTGTTGCCGCCGAAGGACTCGCCTTGTCTGGAATACAAGATGACCCTGCATGAATCGGGCGCCGTCGCGGTACTGGCAACCGTTGCCCCAACTTTGAATTTCATTCCCGGACGCGGGTTAAGATACGCCGTCTCTTTTGATGACCAGCAGCCCCAGGTTGTCGAAATTGTGCCTGAAAACTTTGACGCGCGAAACGGGAACAAGGAATGGGAGCAGTCTGTGAAGGACGCCTCCCGCATTATCCGGTCGTCCCACACACTTCCAAGTGCCGGCCTCCATACGCTTAAAATCTGGATGGTGGATCCCGCGGTCGTGCTGGAAAAGATCGTCGTGGACCTGGGCGGGCTAAAACCGAGTTATCTCGGTCCGGTGGAGAGCGTAAAGCAGGGACAGTGATCCAAAATCTTCAAACTCCAAAATCCGCCGAATGCCGACCCGGGAGCGCGGCCGTCCCGGCCGCAGGAGCCCTTTTGGCAAACCTTTTCGGGCGAGACGCCTAACGCCGCATAGTTTTTGGTATTTGAGGCCCGAAGGGCCGGCAGTTGCTAGGCCCGGCCGTCAGGCCGGGATAGAATTGGAAAGAAACAGAGCGCCGAAGGTGCGGCACTATGGGCGCTGTAAGTGCCGCACCTTCGGTGCTCTAGCGTTTTTTATCCCTTTCCCCGGCCTGACGGCCGGGTCTATTTCTATGCCGGCCCTTCGGGCCTCGTGCATACGCATCGATGCAAAAACTATGCGGCATTAGGTGAGACGCCCGCGCTCCGGGGAATTTCGGTGACGGTCTCCGTTTTTAATTGCAGCCGGAAGCCTTCGGGTTGTATCCTAGCGCCTCACTTATGACCTATTTCACAGATTCAAATCGCCCTATTACGCTGCCTCTTTTTCTCTGCCTTTTTGTAGTTTTCTCTCCCGCCGCATTCTGCCAATCGGCGCAGGATTGCCTGGTTTGTCACGCCAATCCAACGATCAGCATGACGAAGGGAGGCAAGACCGTATCTTTATACGTCGACCAGGCGCGGCTGAAAGATTCGATCCACTCATTGATGACGTGCGTTGACTGTCATCAAGGGCTCAATCCAAGTGAGATCCCGCACGCAAAAGTCATCAAACCCGCCCAGTGCCTGAATTGTCACGAAGCCGGAGGATTCGAAAAAAGCATCCACGGTGTTGGGGGAGACACTCCAATCGCGGGATGCGAAACGTGCCACGGATCTCACGACATGCGCTCGGTAAAAGATCCGAAGTCTGCGGTCAGCAGGACCAATGTCTCGAACGCATGCGGTAAATGCCATGAGGATGAATTCAAGCAATTCCGGGCCTCGGATCACGGCGGCGTTCTTGTTTCACCGGAAAGTCAATCTCCAACCTGTGTCGGCTGCCATGGAGCGCACACAATCCTTCCCGTACAAGACCCCGGATCTCCCGTCTCCAAAATGAAACAAGCGGGCCGATGCGAGAAGTGCCACCGGGATAATCCTCAAATTCTGAAACAGATCGGATACTCCGCCGCTTTCATTGCGAGTTATGACAAAAGCGTCCACGGGATCGCACTCGCCGCCGGAAACCAGAAGTCTGCAACCTGCAGCGACTGCCATGGCTCTCATAATTTAAAGAAAGCGAGCGATCCGGCTTCGTCGGTTAACAAGAGGAATACCGCCGATATGTGTTCTCGCTGCCATCGCGAAATTGGCAAAGTCTACAAAGAGAGCATTCACGGGACAGCCCGGCAGAAGGGGAACGCGGATTCGCCCACCTGCACCAATTGTCATGGAGAGCATGAAATCTTTGGCCGCAACGATCCGCGCTCACTTGTGGCTCCGGAAAACGTGTCGGTGCAGGTCTGCGCGAGCTGCCACAATTCGGTCCGGCTCAGCGAAAAATACGGAATGCCTTCGCAGCAGTTCAACTCGTTTCTGGACAGCTATCACGGACTCGCAGGCAGAGCCGGTTCGGTGGAGGTAGCCAATTGCGCCAGCTGTCATGGCGTCCACAACATCAAACCATCTTCGGATCCGACTTCGACGGTCAACAAGGCGAATCTTGCGACCACTTGCGGTCGCTGTCATCCGGGCGCCGGAAAGAATTTCGCGCGAGGGGACGTGCACGTCATGATCGGCCGCAATTCGGGCCCCATCGTCCTCTACTGGATCCGCGCAATCTATATCCTTTTGATTATTGTGACCATCGGATGCATGTTCCTGCACAACTTCCTCGACTTTATCAAAAAGACGAAGCATCGATTCGCAGAGCGCCAGGGGAAAATCGTCCCGGAGCTTGTAGTCGCCAGGCAGTACACCCGGATGACACTGAACGAGCGGATCCAGCATGGGGTGATGTTCGCCAGCTTCATCATCCTCGCCGTCACAGGATTCATGCTGAAGTTTCCTGATGCCTGGTGGGTTGTGCCCATTCGCCAGATGAGCGGGAAATTCTTTGTGATACGCAGCATCCTGCATCGGCTGGCCGGCGCGGTGATGGTTGCCATAAGTTTGTATCACATGCTGTATCTCTTGTTCACGAGGCGAGGGAGACGACTTGTCTGTGACTTGAGCCCAAAGGTGAAAGATGCGCAGGATCTGTGGACCAACCTGCGCTACCTCACCGGTTTGTCGAAAAGCAAACCGCGCTTCGATCGTTTTTGCTATATCGAAAAAGCTGAATATTGGGCGTTGGTGTGGGGTGTGATCATCATGGGTGCAACCGGAGTTGTGATGTGGTTCGACAACTACTTCATGAGCCTATTCACCAAACTCGGATGGGATATCTCAAGAACGATCCATTTTTATGAGGCCTGTCTTGCCACGTTGGCGATCGTTGTGTGGCATTTCTATTTTGTCATCCTGAATCCGAATGTCTATCCAATGAGCACTACCTGGTTTACCGGTAAAATCTCCGAACAGGAAATGGCAGAAGAGCATCCGCTGGAATTAGAACGAATCCAAAAAGAATTACGAGTTACGAATGACGAATGACGAATTGAAGAAAGCCGGGGGTTGTGCTTTTCAATTCGTCATTCGTAACTCGTAATTCGTCATTTGCTATTACCAGGTTATCCGAAAAGTGCAGGAATTATCCCCTTTTTTACGGCATGGTTTGGAATCAACATGGGTGACCACGGCACGACGCTCCGATCCTTTCGCGTGTAACCGCGCGCAAAATGCCGCCAAGAGCCCCCTGTCGAGATCGCACGGGTAGGAATTCTCGCACACAACCTCATAGCTATTCTCGCCCACGACGCTGAAATAATAATGTCCAATCAGCCCGTTGCGGTGGTTCATATGGAATGCTGTATCTATTGCGCTCAAGGCCTTGTCCAGCGAATCGATGCCGGGTGGAAACAGCCAATTGTCGGGGATTTTTAGACCGATATCATACAAAGCCTCGGGTCCCATTTTTTCGGAGATGACGCTCAAGGCATTCAGCCACGCCTGCTGGTCATACCACTCTCCGGGTTGTGGATTTACGATTCCTTGCTTGGCAAGTATCCTTAAAGCTGTTTCCTTGAAATCGCCAATTCCATCGATTGCGCAATGTACTGTTTCCCCATTCACTTCCACGTTTGAATCCAGCGCCCTGAATCCCGCGGTAGTGCGAAGGTGCAGCCTTTGGATCATGAAAGCAATCCGCTCCAGCGAACGCCGCATCTTTGCATTCCGTTCCGGGATCAGAAAGCCGTATCGATATTTTCCATTCGCAAGCTTGCTGATGGATTGCATGCGTGCCGGTCCTTCGAGAACCTGCTCCTCATATTCAATGCGTATGGGAAGCGTGCTCCCGAAATCCCATTCTCTGCCGGAAATCGCCGCAAATCCCTCGGGACTTATGTCGGTAACGGTGCACAATTTTTCCTCGCCGATTTTGGCTGTCAGAGTCGCCCTTGAAATGCGAACTCTGTAGGAGCCGCGTTTCTCGGCGGATACCTCCGGCCCTACCCGTTCGAATGCCATGACCGGATTGGGTTTGGCCCGGTCCGTTTCCTTAACGATCGCTTTCTGCCGATAAAACTTGCCGTCGCTTTGGATGTATGCATGAACATTGAGTCCGCATGGAAGTGCCTGCATATGATCGAACTCGGCTACAATCGTGCATGCGTCGGATTCAAGCACCTTTCCGGGATGCAGAACGGGTTCATTCGATTCATCCGGGACAATGATGAATATAGGCGCGCCAATGCTGAGCATATTTCCCTCTATTCAATATGCCTTATCGACACGCGAATTATGGGAACTTAATAATGACTGACACTTTGATCCTGCGAAGAAAGCGGGTTTCAGCTATCAGCCGTCAGTAAAACCTTGTTTGCTGAGAGCTGACGGCTGATGGCTGACAGCTGAAGTGGGAATGAGTACTATCTTTGCACGGATGTGCTGGAAATCCAAACGCAGTTTTTGCCGGATTGTTTAGCCTGGTAGAGATTCATATCCGCCCGATGCAAGACGGTCTCAGCCGTATCCCCCTCATCGACCGGCGCCCCTCCGATCGAGACCGTAACGCGAAGCGAACCATGGTCGGTAAGGGAAGATTGTTCGACAAGTATGCGCAGACGTTCGGCAATTTCCGCCAGACTTCTCTCATTGACGTTATGGACTACGGCGATAAACTCTTCGCCGCCCCAGCGGCCCACGATATCGAAATATCTGGAGTTTGCGTCCAGCGTTCTGGCGACCATCTTCAGCACAAGATCGCCTGCTTCGTGTCCAAACCTGTCGTTAATCACTTTGAAATCGTCGAGGTCCATGTACAGGATCCCGAAATTCCACCCATCCCGCCGGAACTCTTCCAGGCAAGAATAGATGTGCGAATTCAGATACCGCCTGTTGGGCAAGCTGGTAAGCGGATCGAGCAATGCCAACTGCTCCATCTGGGCCAACTTCTCCGCCATCTGAGTTTTGGCAGTATTATCGCTGAAAACCTCGACAGCGCCGATGATCGTTCCGGAGCCATTCCTTAACGGAGCCACGCGGAGGTGGATGGGAATTCTCGATCCATTTTTGTGGTGCATATAGATGTCGGCTTCGCGAGGCCGACCATCTCGAATGGCTTGTCTTAGCGGGCAGTTTGAGGTGCAAAGCGCGAGGCCGGTGGCATCCAAATGCATCAGGATATTTTCCCTGCACAGCTTTCCCATCACTTCTGATTCGCTATATCCTGAAAGCTGTTCGGCGCTCTTGTTCCAATAAGTTATTCGGCCGTCCAAATCCGTGAAATAGACTCCGTCCGCCAGGTTGTTCAGGAGATCCAGGTATGCCTCGCTTTGATCGAACATAGTGCTTTTATATCAGAACAATAATCGGGCAAGAAGCAAATAAAACAAGCCCGATTCCGAAGCTGCGGTTGAAGGCGTGGGAATAAACCGCTGACAAAGGCAGACGGGTACGGATGATCGATGACCAGGATCCACTGTCGGTGCGGGATCTTCTTTGCACTGCCGCAACTCGTCGCCTCGCGCTTGTCCGCAGGAGTGGATCACCGATTGGCTTCCAGATGGATAGGATTAATAAAACTAATTATTTCATTGACTATTATAAGAAATTGGATTAGTAAGAGATAATCCAGGTTTCTCACGCCGATACTGAGCGCGAGGGTAGGTTTGTGGCATGATCCCGAAAGTGCTGGCTGTGGATGATAATCCGGAGGTTGTCCAGGTTACCCTGCGGATGCTCAGCAAATTTGGATACGATGCCTGCGGTTTGACCGATCCCCGGGAAGCGCCGGATGTGATCCGCTCTTTCAACCCCGACGTATGCATCCTCGACATCAATATGCCCTTTGTCCGGGGGACCGATCTGTTGGATGAAATCAAATCAGCCAATTCTCACACCGAAGTCATACTGCTGACGGGAATGAACGACACCATTCTAGCTGTGGATATGATGAAGCGTGGCGCCGCCGACTTCCTGTTGAAACCCATTGAACCCAAACAAATGGAAATTGCCGTGGCAAAAGCCCTAGAGCATCGTCGGTTGGTTCTTGAGAACACGGCCTATAAATTGCACCTCGAAATGCAGGTGGAGGAAAGGTCGAAAGCTCTAAACGAAGCGCTCAACAACTTAAACGAGATTCACGGCGCAACCCTTGAAACCCTCGCAATGGCTCTCGATCTGCGCGATCAGGGGACAAGCGGCCATTCCCGCAGAGTTGCCGATATGACGGTCGACATTGCAAAAGACCTCGGCATTACGGATGGAGATCTCGTGCAGATGGAGCATGGAGCGCTTCTGCACGATATCGGCAAATTACGGATTCCGGACAGTATCTTATGGAAGCCTGCGGAGCTTACTCCTGAAGAATGGCAGATCATGCGCCGGCATCCGGAGTATGGGCACGACTTTGTGAAGAAAATAGAATTCCTGAAGGGAGCGGCGGATATTATCCTTTCGCATCACGAAAAATTCGACGGCAGCGGATACCCGCGGGGCCTCAGGGGAGATGAGATTTCCCTGGGAGCGCGCATATTCTCGCTGGTGGACACGGCGGATGCGATGGTGCACGACCGGCCCTATCATCGTGGAATGGCTTTCCCCATTGCCCGTGAAGTAATCTTCCAGTGCGCAGGAACCCATTTCGATCCTGAACTGATTGAACCGGCCGTTGCGAAGTTGGAGAAATATCTCGAAACTTCTAGCGCCGTTTTGGGGGAGTGCGGTCCTTGCTGACAGAATAGAGATGATAGAGGCTGTCGGGGCCCAGCAACTGGGCGGCTCTTTCATGAGGCAGTGCCAGGCGCCCCGATAGAATCAATTCGCGGTACCGACACTTCTTCCGCATGATCTCCGCTTTCTCCTCACACGACAGTTCTCTCGAATCAGGCATTCCACAATTATAGTCAATCGTCATTCGCAAATGGTCAGTCAAATCCGGCTCAGCATCCGATACCAGATATAACCGACATATTCATGATAGGCCCACTGAATCCTTACAGATTCTCGAAGGACAGATGAGTTCGCCCTGCCTTTTCAACAAATCAATTATTGCGCACTTCAGAAAGGCATTTACGATTGATGACTGACGATTTACGATGGACCGGTCCACCGTAAATCGTAAATGCATTTACCGTAGGTGGAGATGAAAAAGCTCGATCGCTTTATTTCTGGCAACGGCGATCTTAGCACTCTCGCCGCTAGGGATATCTCAGAATCTAGTGTCGCGTTGCGCAAGAGAATTGACTTATACGATGGGCTGCGGGATCGCATGACGTCCAGGTCCGAAGGACCGATAGTAAATAGGCCCGGCCGTCAGGCCGGGATTGATCGAGCATTGAAGATGAGCGCCGAAGGCGTGGCACTTGAACAAGCGTTTTTGTGCCGCACCTTCGGCGCTCAATAGCGTTTTTGATCTTATCCCGGCCTGACGGCCGGGCCTATTTCACTGCTGGCCCTTCGGGCCTCCGGATTGACACTGTCGAAAACCGGGCAGAATAGGTTAATCCATTTGTAATACACTACACTAGAAACGAACGTACCCGGCGGAGTAGTGCAGGGCGTTGTTGCCTACGGCGCCTTCAGCGGAGGGATGACCAGCATTATGAAATTTGCAGATCGACCTAAGAATATATTGATCATCAGCCAGACGCCGGAAATGGCGGAGATAGTCGGCAAAGCCGTTGAAGGAACAGCGGCGGTCGCCTGCACCGATTCCGTGGCTGATGGACTGAACAAAATCAGAGATCTCCGGCCGGAGATAATAATCCTGGGGCCGCTGAGTGCTCCGGAAATGGTCCCGAGGGTTTACACCCAATTGCGGGAGGGCTGGATTTCGCATCACTCATCCTTGCTGGTCGTCGAGGCCAAAACCGCGGAAAACAGTTACCGGATTGTCGGTGACGAAAGCCCCACCGTCGGGATTAGCGGATATGAATTATGGAAAGATTCCGCCGCGCCTTTTCAGCCGCTCGAACAGTTCCTGCCCCATATGAAGGAAGCGATTGCCCGGAAGCTGAAGGAAAAAGAAAACCATCTGAAAAGAGCAATGCTGGACCCTGATAAATTCTGCCTCATCTGGGAGCAGATACCGGGCCCCGGCGCTTTTGAGATTCGACAGGAACTGGTGCTGGAAAATGCCCGGAAAGCCGCCCGCAGCGGATTGGTTTGCGCCATCAGCATTACGGATAACCCGGGCGGAAACCCGGCGATTGCCACCGATATTCTGTGCGCGGAAATAAAGAAAGCGGGAATCGATCCTTTGGTGCATATCGCATTCCGTGACAGAAATCGAAACCAGGCGGAGAGCCTGCTTTTTCAACTGGCGGCTCTGGACATCAACAACGTTTTAATACTGACTGGGGACTACCCTTCCAACCTCGGGTTTATGGGGAAATCCAAGCCGGTTTTTGATCTCGACTCCATCAACGGGCTCCGGCTCGTCGCGGAAATGAACAACGGCCTGGAGCGAAATATTCTGCGCAAGCCTGTCCGGTTGGCGCCCACAAAGTTTTTTGCAGGCGTGGCCTTTTCACCTTTTAAGCAAACGGAGGCGGAGGTGATGGGCCAATTCTATAAGATGGAAAAGAAAATTAGGGCCGGAGCGGATTTCGCCATCACGCAAGTGGGGTACGACGCCCGGAAGCTGCATGAATTTCAGGTGTGGCAAAAAGCCCGAGAGCATCCCCTCCCGGCTCTGGCCGCCATTTATGTGCTTTCTTATCCCGTGGCCAAGGCCATGCATGAGAACAACATTCCCGGATGCGTCGTAACCTCAAAACTCCTGAACCGGATTGCCGCCGAATTCGAAAATGCGGACAAAGGCAAACAGGCTCGTCTCGATCGGGCGGCCAAGATGTTCGCAATCGCAAAAGGAATGGGTTACAAGGGAGCATATATCAGCGGCCAGGGCTTGCTCTTTGAAAACGTGGAATACATCATCCGCAAGGGGAACGAGCTTGCTGCCGATTGGAACGACTTTCTGCCGGAGTTCGATTATCCGCAGGATAATGGATTTTACTTCTTCGAACGGGATGCCGCGACCGGCTTGAATACTACGGTCCCGGCCCGCAAAACTCAGCGGCCGGTACGCCCTCTGATTTTTTTGCTGTCGCGGGCAATTCATGCGTTGGTTTTCGATCCCAAGAGCCCGCTTTTCCGGCCGCTGCGCCGCTTGATGCGGCTCATCGATTCCTCGCGGCGCGCATCCAGAGCTTTTCACTGGATGGAGCGCTGGAGCAAGACCGCGCTTTATGCCTGCAAGGATTGCGGAGATTGTGCATTATTCGACGTGGGTTATCTTTGTCCGGTATCTCAATGCCCAAAGGATCAGAGGAACGGACCCTGTGGCGGGAGTTTTGAGGGTTGGTGCGAAGTTTATCCTCACGAAAAACTCTGTGTTTGGGTAAAGGCTTATCTGCGTCTTAAATCCCGGCACGAAGAAGATGAGATCGGCAGAGATCTTGTCCCCCCATGCAACTGGGATCTGCACCAAACCTCCTCCTGGATCAACTACTTTCTCGGAAGAGACCACAATGCAAAGAAAATTACGAATGACGAATGACGAATGACGAATTGAGCCCCGAAGGGCATGCGCGTCAAGCTAAGTGTGATATATGTCGAGCGCTGAAAGCGCGGAACAGCAAAGCCCAGGGCGGAGGCCGCGTAGCGAGCCGAGCCCTGGGTTGAAGGGAGAGAAAATAAGCCCTACAGGGGCGGCGCAGAAT
The DNA here is from genome assembly GCA_050010475.1 of Acidobacteriota bacterium. GTDB lineage: Bacteria > Acidobacteriota > UBA6911 > UBA6911 > UBA6911 > UBA6911. The sequence goes on from JBEKKY010000107.1 coordinate 9,724, forward strand.
GCCTGTGCCGCCCTTGCAGGGCTTAACCTTCATCCTATCCTAGTCCCAGGGTTCCAGAGCCCGCTGTCGCGTGCTCTTCCACCCTGGGCTTTTCTGCCCCGCGCCTTCGGCGCTCTGGAATTAGGGGTTCGCTTGACGCGCATGCCCTTTGGGGCTTACGCAGAATAGGGGTTGAAGCTGCAATTCGTCATTCGTAATTCTGATTCAGTTTTCTCGCAGAATTTCGAGTGGTTTGTGATTCAACACTCCTCGGCTCGTCAGCCAGCCGATTGCGATGGATAAAGCGGCAGTTGCCACTATTCCTGCCAGGAACGGGATCCACTGGAATCTGAATTCCGTATGGAGGAGATTCCCCAAAAGATAGTAAGCCGCAACGGCAGCCAGAAGA
>JBEKKY010000108.1:0-11648 GCA_050010475.1 Acidobacteriota bacterium
AAGCCCTCCTAAGGAACTTGAGCGGATAATGAGGGCATGTTCGGCATAGGGCTCTGGTTATCGATAACACTATATCCCATAGATTGAATGAGCTTTATAAGGTTTTTCTTGCGACGTTTTTTATGCTTTTCCGCAGCTTCATCGAAAACAGATGAATCATAGGGTGTTTTATATGTAACCAAGTGCCACAAAATCCGTGCGAGCTTATGTGCCAAAGCTGTTATCGCTCCCGTAGGGCCGAGTTGTGAAACTCGGCGTCTATATTCGTCTCCAAGAGAGCTTTTATTATGATGGAGAGAAAGAGCTGCCATGCGTAGGGCAACTCTCAATCTTTTGTGGGCTCGTTTTGTGTGGCGATGAACCACCTTCCCGTTACTTAGGCCATGGTCGGGACTGAGATTAAGCCAACTACTGAAATGACCCGCGCTGGGAAAGCTACCCCAATTACTGCCTAATTCCGTAAAGAGAGTCTGCACGGTGGCAGTCTGGATACCGGGAATGCCGGTAAGATCCACCCCGAATTCCTGAGCCATAAGGTTCTGCCATTCTCCTTTCGGCTGGTTTTTGGAAACCTTTTTTCGCTTGCATGGCGCAAGAGGAACTGGCTCGGGATTGGATTCGGCTTGCAGTTGTCGGGTTAATGATTCCATTTCAGAGTCGCACTCTGAGATTTGTTGCTGGATCTGTCTCCAGCTGTTCAGTGCTTGTCGCAGGACGAACAGGTGCTCCCGGCGGTAATCTCCTTCAAGCGCTTTCATGATTGTTGATTTGCTGGATTTAATTCCCGGACGTCGAAGATCGGCCAGTTGTTCCAAGTCACGCTTCCCGGCCAAAATAGCTTCGATGATTACCAGACCGGTAACTCCAACAATATCGTCAATCACGTGATGCAAGTGAAGGTTCATCTGATCCAGAGCCTTTTGCATGTGTTGAATATGTACGGCTCCCATTTTCAGAAGGCTTTCCCGGTGACGAGAGATAGATCGTAAAGCGCAAATTGCCTGTGGGGGGCGGAATGAGCCTCGCAGAAGGCCCACAGAATGCAGGTACTGCAACCATTGTGAATCACTGATATCGGTCTTGCGTCCAGGAACGCTTTTAACGTGCCGTGCATTGACCAGATATACCAGGAAACCGTGATCGCTTAACATTTGGTACAACGGTATCCAGTATACCCCTGTCGATTCCATCGCGACGGTGTCTACCCGGCAATTCTTCAGCCAATCGACCGCCGCCGATAAATCGGCGGTGAAGGTTTCGAATTTTCGTACTGCGTGCGTATCCCGTCCCGGGGGCACAGCAATAAATATGGCGGTGGGGTGAATGTCAATACCCGCTGCATTCGGGTTTAACCCCGGAGTGCAATCCGCGGAAGCAGCGGCTTTGAGTTTGTTATTGGTCCGCTTTTTGGTGTATTTTTTCTCCTGCATCTAGTTTTCCTTTCGATGGCAGGAAGGTTGGTCCGGACGTTGAAACGGGCATAGTCTCCTAAAACGGGATCACCCTCGACGGTGTCACCAATGTTTTGGCCATAACGACCGGCCCCATGCTGAAAGTTGGGCTTTGTAAAAAAGGCACCAATGGGCTCTTGGGGTACTTACCACCACCTGCCGTCGAGAGGATACTCTAATCGAGACCTTCACCACCACTATCGAGCCAAGTTCCCTTTATGTTGGGAACACCGCAGGTGGGCTAGGCTTTTGCAGATCGTTTTCGATTAGGAGTGCAAAACAATCTTTCATTGAGGTAAAGAAATTTCACAACCGGCGCCGCCCTTGCAGGGCTCCACTGGACCCCCTCTATACCCAGGGTTCCGGAGCCCGCTGTCACGGTCTCCTACGCCCTGGGCTTCGCTGCGCCGCGCTTTCAGCGCTTGGGGGGATACGGCATCGCTTGACCCGCATGGCTGTAAGTGCGGCCGACCGGTCGCCTCTGCAGATCCGGCTACCGCAGAAAGCGGGAAACTATTTTCGAGTCGTGTGTGAGAGGGGCGGGAGGAAGGCTCTTCAGGAACATTTTTCCATAGCTCTTGGTCAGAATGCGTTTGTCCAGAAGGGCGAGAATTCCACGATCTGCCTTGCTGCGGATCAGTCTGCCCATGCCTTGCTTCAGGAGAATGGTGGCGGTCGGAATCTGATAATCGTAGAAGGCGTTTCCGCCCGACTCATTGATCTGCGAAATCCGGGCTGCAACAACGGGATCGCTAGGGACGGAAAAGGGAAGCTTGTCGATCACAACGCAGCTCAGTTGCTCTCCCTGCACGTCGACCCCCTGCCAGAAACTGCTGGTGGCAAAAAGAACCGCATTCGGCGTGTTACGGAAAATGTCCAGCAGGGCCGATTTGCTTTTTTCTCCCTGAATGAGCATTGGATAAGGAAGACGGTTCTTTAACGACTCGTAGACTTGCTCCATCTGACTGTAGCTTGTGAATAGGATGAAGGCGCGTCCTTTGCTGGCTTCGAGAATGGTTTCGAGTTCTCTGCACGCCTGACTCACCCAGCCCTCCTCGCGCGGTTCCGGCAGGTTCCTGGGTACGTACAGAATGGACTGGTTTGCGAAATCGAAATGGGAAGGAACGATCAGCTCGTCCGCTTCTTCCAGCCCAAGCCTGGATTTGGCAAACTGGAAATTCCCGCCGGTGGACAGTGTTGCCGAAGTGAGAATGGCGGAATCTACTCGAGAAAAGAGCCGTTCTTTCATTATTTCGGCTATGTTGATCGGGGATGCCCACAAAAAGACGCCGCGGCCGCGAATTTCGCACCAGTAGACGTGCTCGTTTGAGTCGGATTCCAGAATCTCGGAGAGATCATTCTCCAATTCCAGGGTGCGGCGCGCCAGGGCTTCGACGCTGTCGCTTTGAACCGGAAGATTGTTCAGAGAAGTCCTGAGGACCTCAAGCTGACTGCGCAGCGCACGATAGGGACCGCTCACCGCATCGATTCCGTTGATGCCGCGGCGAATCCCGGCCCCCGATCCGAGCGGTCGAAGGATGTATCTCCCTTCCCTGCTCTGGAAGGTCATAAAAAAGTCTTTCGAACGCTCCGAAAGCTTCGAAATCTGATCGGACAGAAAAGTCGAAGAGGCGCCTGTTTCAATCAGCACCCGGTCCGTGTCGCGCGCCAGTTCTTCAATCCGGTAGTTGCTGGCCATCACGCCGAAATATTGAGTTGCCACGTCTTCGAGTTCATGGGCTTCGTCGAAAATCAGGATGGCATAGTCAGGCAGTACCGATCCGAAATCCCCTTGCCTCAACGCCAGGTCTGCGAAAAACAAGTGATGGTTCACAATGATGATGTCCGATTGAAGCGCCTGCTGCCGGACCTTTGTGACGAAACAGGCATCGAAGTTGCGGCATTTCTGGCCCGAGCACGTTTCCCTCCGGGCGTCGAGGTGATGCCAGAGCAGGATGTCCTCCGGCAGCTCCGCAAGTTCGGCTCGGTCTCCGGTGTCTGTTTCTTGAGCCCATTTTTTTATTAATTTCAGATACTCGGGATCGTGGGGAGAAAAAAGGTAGGCTGCGCCCTCGATCGCCTCCAGCTTGTTCCAGCAGAGATAGTTGCTGCGCCCCTTCATGTAGCAGACCGGGAACTTGCGTCCCAAGGCTTTTTCAAGAAATGGGATATCTTTGGAAAACAGCTGCTCCTGCAGGTTTTTTGTCGCCGTAGAGATCACAACCCGCCGGTTCGAGAAAATGGCGGGAAGCAGATAGGCAAGCGTTTTGCCGGTGCCTGTGCCGGCCTCGACGCAGAGATGACGATTTCCTTCTATCGCATCCCAAACTGCCTGGGCCATCCGGATTTGACCGGGTCTGTGCTCGTAGTTCGGGTGATTGGTCGCAATCGGTCCGTCAGGACCCAGAATCTGATCGAGTTCGTCGCGCGAAATCATTTTCCACTCTTTTCCCAAAAGCAGATGCAGGATACAGGATGCACGATGCCGGATACAATGCCGTTATATTCCTCGGGGTCGGGTTCGGTATTGGTATCGGGGTCGAAACACATCAGTTCGATTCCAATACCAATACCGACCCCGACCCCGATTGTGTATCCTATATGCCTTAGGAGGAAACCATGGAATTGAAGAATCCCGAAGCTTCTATTGTCGGCCACCAGGAAATCTATCGCGGCAAAATTGTTACCGTTCATGTGGACACGATCCGTCAAGCTTCAGGGGGAACAACAATTCGAGAGGTCATCCTTCACCCGGGAGGAGTGACCGCTGTCCCGGTTCTCGATGACGGACGCATCCTCCTTATCCGGCAGTTTCGCTACCCGATAGGAAAGTACATTCTTGAGCTCCCCGCAGGCAAGCTGGACAGCGGTCAGCCTCCGCAGGAAACGATAGCTCGAGAACTGGAGGAAGAGACGGGTTACAAAGCAGCGATTCTGAGGTATGAGACTACTTTTTATACGACTCCGGGAATCAGCAATGAAGCCATTCATTTCTTTATTGCACACCAGCTCACGCCCTGTGCCCAGCGCCTGGAAGAGGGAGAGCATATTATCGTCGAAGCCTACCCGATTGACGAATGCCTGCAGAAAATCAGAACGGGGGAGATCGCCGATGGCAAAACGATCCTCGGGATTCTCTGGTACGTCCAACATCTTGAGTCCGATTGAATGCGCGGGGACGTTCCCCTCTTCGCCCGTTTAACTTTCGCGAACACCGCTATCGCTTTGGCGAAAAGGGGAGCGTCCCGGTCAGCGCGGAAGGCGTTTTTTTGGACTTCGCCCACAAATTCGGTTTAGCAATTTGCTTTCAATATGGTATCATGCACGCATGAGTAAAATTGCGGTTGGTTCAGATGTTGAGGCCTATTGTACCAAATGCCGGATGGTTCTAGCTCATTCCGTAGTGGCGCTTGAAGGCTCAAAGCCGCGCCGCGTCCGATGCAACACATGCAATGGCGAGCATAACTATCGACCAAACAAACCTGTAGCCAAGGTTGCTGCCAAGAAGACGGCAAAGGGGACCACCAAGAGGGCCGGCACTAAAAAAACCCGGCAATCCTGGGAAGAAGTGATGCAGGAGGCTTCGGCCAAGCCTCACAAGAAGTACAGCATGGCCGGCAGCTTTGGAGAAGGTGATTGGATTGAGCACGCCACCTTCGGTTTAGGGTGTGTGCAATCTTTCGTTCCTCCCAATAAAATTACGGTACGCTTTGCAGACTCGACCCGGATGCTCGTCTGCAACCATAGCTAGGTGAAAGCCGTAGCTTCCGTCTCCAGTTCCCTTCTGGACGTTCTTCGGCTCCTCGTGCCTGGAGCTTCGAATCGGACTTTGCGCCAGCTGCTCTCTCAGGGCCGCGTCAGTGTGAACGGCGAGGCCTGCAAACTGGCTGCTCGGAAGGTTCGATCCGGGGATATCCTGGAGATCGGCCCACGCAGGGCGCCGACCCGGTTGCCAGCCGGTCTGGAAATTTTGTTTGAAGACAACGATATCCTCATAATACATAAGCCCGCAGGTTTGCTTACGGTTGCAACGGTGGATGAGCGGGAGCAAACCGCCTATTTCCACTTACGTCAATATCTCCAGGAGCGCAATCGCCGGCAAAGACTTTTTATCGTGCACCGGTTGGATAAGCACGCCAGCGGCGTGCTGGTCTTTGCCAAATCCGAGAAGGTCCAATCCGTGCTGCAAGGGGTGTTCAGCAGGCACGAGATTCAGCGGAAGTACTGGGCAATTGTGGAAGGGAACGTTGAAAAAGACCGGGGAACGATCCGGAGCCGGCTTGCAGAAGACAAATCACTTCGGATGCATTCCACTGCTGACAAGACACGTGGGAAACCAGCCGTCACTCATTTTCGTGTCCTGCGCCGAGCCGGGAAACTTAGCGCGCTCGAGGTGACTCTGGAGACCGGCCGCAAAAACCAGATTCGTGCGCACCTATCCGAGATGGGGCATCCGATCGCCGGCGATCGCGCCTATGGCAGCAGCCTGAATCCGCTGCGCAGGTTGGGACTCCATGCCTTTCAGCTGGGGTTCAAACATCCGGTCAGCGGCGCTTCGCTCGTGTTTCAGACGGATCCTCCTCCGGAATTCCGCAAATATCTGCCAAAATAAAATCAACCAGACATCGGAATCGCTATCAGTATCGTAATCGGTTGTCGGCTTTTGCCGAGCTCGCCAAACCGATCCTCGATTGCGATTACGATATCGATACCGATTCCGATACCGATATTATGGGTTTTAGCGATTATATGACGGCGAGTACACTCTCCAGATCCTCGATGCGCGGAATGTGATGGTGCGCGCCGTCGTTTTCCGAACCCTGTCCCACCAAAACGGTCATCATTCCAAGCTGCCGGGCGGGGATGATGTTGGCCGGGAAATCCTCGATTAAAACGCATTCCTCTGCCTGTGCCGACGCAAACTGCAGCACTTTAAGATAGGCCCTTGGATCAGGCTTGTTGATGAATTCGAGCATGTGGATATCGACAATGAATTCGAAATGGCGGAGGATTCCAAGCCGGGAAAGGACCCGTCTTGCGTGTTGCGCATCGGCATTGGTGAAAATGATTTTGCTCAGCTGCATCCGTCCGAGCATGCGATCCAGTTCCGGTTCGTACTGAAGATAGCGATCTAAAGGGATGTTGTGGACGAAGTTCAGGAATTCATCCGGATCGACGGAATAGTGTCGGCGCAAGGCATTCAGCGTCGTTCCGGACGTTTTTAAGAACTCTTCCCTCCTTTTGCTTACCTCTTGCGGATGGATTCCGAGCTTCTCAATCATGTAGAGATTGATCCGCCGCCCGATTTCCTGCCACAAGCCGCATGATGTGGGATATAGCGTATTGTCCAGATCAAACAGTGCGTACCGAAGAGTCTCTTTCAATTTCTACCTCTGCGCCGGCTGGGAAATAGTCATCCGCCGTCAGTCGCCGGCAAAAGCATTTATCGGCGACTGAAGACCGACGGCTGGCGACTGATTGAGCTTCCCCAATGCCGATAGCATTGAATTGCGGATATTCGGGATTTCCTTCTCCAGCTCGTCGATCAGGCGGCCCACGCGCTTGCGCTGGAGATTCTCCTGCTGCCCGCAAAACCCGCAGGGAATAATAGGATAATTCTGAAGAGCGGCAAAGGCCTCAATATCCGATTCCCAGCAGTAGGCCATCGGGCGGATGACCGTGTTGCGGCCGTCCTCGCTGCGCAAAAGCGGCGGCATGCTTCGCGGCGTGCCTTCAAAAAAAAGATTGAGCAAAAACGTCTGCAGAATGTCGTCAGCGTGGTGGCCCAGTGCGATCTTGCTGCAGCCTTCTTCGACGGCCACGTTGTAGAGAATTCCTCTTCTTAAGCGCGAGCACAGCGAACAGGCAGTTTCGGTTTCAGAAAGCTTTCGTTTGACAATGGAGTACGTGTCTTTTCGAATGACGCGGAAAGGAATGTGGCGCGAAGCAAGATACTCAGGCAGGACATGCTCGGGGAAGCCCGGCTGCTTCTGATCGAGATTCACCGCCAGCAGCTCGAAGCGGACCGGAGCGCGGCGCTGCAGATCCTGCAACAGAGTAAGGAGGGTAAAGCTGTCTTTCCCGCCGCTCAGACACACCATGATGCGATCGCCTTCGACGATCATGTTGAAGTCGGCGATTGCCTGTCCGGTGGCCCGCAGGAGCTTCCGTTTGAACATTTGCGCTGTGCTTTTCATTCCATTTTCTCTTCCGCAGCGAAAAATTGTATCACACCTGACTTTTAACTTGACATTTCCCGGAGCCAGTCCTACCTTTCAGCGGGGCTTTGAATCCTTGCGGTTCCAGAGCCCGGCAAGATGGATCCTCGGCAGGCGAGGCTCCCACGTACAAACAAGCCACTGCCCTATGGCGTCCAAAGACGCCGGATTAGGGTAGAACAGGAACTCCCGGGTTAAGGGTTTTCCTAACGTGGCTGAGGTCTTCAGGCCTCTAAGGTACGCGGTGCTGAAGCTTAGGCCAGTGGGGAAATCCTAATTCCTTCCAGGCATTGGGCCATTTCTCCGCTGCGGAGGAATGGTTATTCCTCGCAGCTTCGGTTTGCTTCCAGAAAGTTATATGAGATCAAAAGACGACGAACCTCCGAGTAGAGGCTGTTTTAGACAATTCTCTGCGGAAGATCTGCTAGTGATCGGATAGCTTCAGTTATCGCCTCACCTGACCGCATCTTCCACAGATGGATTTTGTGCATGCGGCGTGACGAGGCATTACTCCTCTACCTCTCCCCAGATATTCGTGGGAAGCGGCCGGCAACACCATGGCTGCTCACCCGGACGCATCTTCACCGGGAGTCGGCACGTGAACATTTACTCAAGCCTGTTTTATAAATACCGGAAGACAATGAAAGCCCTGAGGATGTTTTTCGTCGTCGCAGGGCCGGGAATCATCGTCATGGTGGCCGACAACGATGCCGGGGGCATCACAACCTACACCGTGACGGGCGCAAAATACGGATTCCACCTGCTTTGGTTTTTGATCCTGCTCGGCCCGGTGGCCTATTACGTGCAGGAGATGACGGTCCGGCTGGGTGCGGTGACCAAGCGGGGTCATGCCGAAGCAATTTTCCATGCATTCGGTTCCTTCTGGGGCTGGTTTTCGCTCCTCGATTTGATCCTGACCGATTGGCTCACTATGATCACGGAGTTTATCGGAATGACCGCGGCGCTCAGCATCTTTCATATACCGGCATACATGACCGTCCTGTTCTGTTGGATTCTGATGGGAAGCATGATCATGGTCGGCCGTTACTGGACGTGGGAGAAGGTCGCACTGATCTTCTGCATCGGCAATCTGATTTATATCCCCTGCGCTTTCATGGTGAAGCCCGCGTTGCACGACATTATTTTCAATAGTGTGATCCCACACTTTCCCCCGGGAGGATTCACAAACGATCTGTTCTTCCTGCTGATGGCCAATATCGGAACCACCATCGCCCCCTGGATGATCTTTTTTCAGCAAAGTTCCGTAGTTGACAAAGGCTTGCGGGAGAAAGACATTCCATTTGGTAAAACGGATACCGTAATCGGCTCGTTTCTGACCGTCATCGTCGCAATGTTTCTGATCATCGTCACCGGAAAGCTCCTACTGGGTGTCCCGGTGGAGAGCGCCGCAGAGGCGGCCCGCATGCTGATGCCGGTCAACAAGTACATCGGGACGATCATCGCGATCGGTCTCTTCGATGCAGGATTTCTGGGAGCCATTTGCATATCGCTGGCAAGTTCCTGGGCTTTCGGCGAGGTCTTCGGCTGGGCCCATTCATTAAACTATAAAATACGGGAAGCTCCCTGGTTCTATGCCTATTATTTTTTCACCCTGGTGCTGGCCGGCACAGTCGTTCTCATCCCCAGAGCTCCGCTGGTTTTGATTACCCTTTTCGTTCAGGTGATTGCAACAACGCTGCTGCCGGCGGCCCTGGTTTTTCTGATCCTGCTGCTCAATGACGAAAAAACCATGGGCAAATACCGGAACGGCCTGTATCAGAATGTAATGAACATCGCCATCGTGATTGTGATCATCGTTCTGTCAACCCTTTATGGGATCAGCACGATCTTCCCGAACCTTTTTGCATAGGTTTCCGAAAGGAGAGTTGGAATGAATATCTTCGCCGGCCTTTATCAAAGCTTGACGTCTCAAGTCAAAGACATAAACACGAGATATTCGAAGCCGAGCATTCAAATAACTCCCCTGGTCAGGATCTGCCTTTTGTTTTTGCGGTTTTACCTTTTTCTGTTGATTGGTCTGTTGATTTACAAATTCATTGCAGTCGTCAGACAATAATAAGGTGATATCGCCATGAATAACGGAACCGCGGAAAGCAAAAGGATTCTCGAACAAAGATTCAATTTAAGCGATCTCACCTACAGTCGCGTCTATTTGCGTGGCAAGAGAATAGGGAAGCTGGAAGATCTCGCTATTGTTGACCTGGACAAGTTCGCCGAAGTGACGCACGTCTGCATCGGTCGGCCCTTCGGACAATCCACGATCTATGTCCCCTGGGACACGGTTCGTTCGCTGTCAGGCAAGGAAGTGATTGTTGACGTGGATAACATTGAATCGTATGCAGGAGATCCCCCGCAAGGCTTCGTTTTGCTAAAGGATCAGATCCTGGATAAAAGGGTACTGGACATCGAGGATCGGGAACTGGAAGTGGTCTATGATGTGAAGTTGGCGCTGAAGAACGGGAAACTTTACGTCATCGAGGTGGATCTAAGCAAATATAGCCTGCTTCGCAGAATAGGGTTGCGCTGGCTGGCGGAATTGATTTACCGGTCCAGCGAGAAGAGCAAAGATCAAATCGTTCCCTGGAGCCTGGTTGAGCCCCTGCCGGAACAACTGGGGAGTTTCAAAGGGGATCTGAAACTAAAGATCCTCAAAGAACAGTTTGCGGAAATGCCGCCGGCCGACGTGGCGGATATTCTGGAAGAATTGGACCACGATGAGAGGGTCGCAATCTTCAACGGACTGGAAACCGCCCATGCTTCCGATACACTCGAGGAACTTGACCCCTCGGTGCAGAGGCCGTTGGTCGCCTCCTTGCCGAAAGAGAAAGTTGTCCGGCTAATTGATGAAATGACGCCGGGGCAGGCAGCGGACCTTTTAGCCGTGCTCCCCATGTCCGAATCGGAAGCCATCATCAAATTGCTCGATAAGGAAGATTCCATCAAGATAAAGTCCCTGCTGGATGAGGAGGAAGCCAAGATCGTCGATTTGGCGGTTTCGGATTATTTGAGCTTTCCAGCCGACATGACGATTGAAACGGTTCGGAGGGAATTCAAGCGAAACGCAATGGGAAGAGAACCCATCGGATATGTGTATGTGTTGGACCAGGACCGGAAACTTATCGGAGTTCTCGATCTGAGAGACTTGCTGACTGCGAATGATGAAAGCCTTCTCAAAGATGTAATGATCAGCAATGTAATTAGCTTGAATCCTCAAAACAGCCTGAAAGAAGCGCACGAAATGTTCGCGCGATACAACCTGCGCGCGCTGCCGGTTGTAGATGAGAACGATTGCATGATGGGCGTTCTCCCTTATCGGGATGTTGTAAACCTAAGGCATCGCGATCTGGGATAGGTGACAGCCACCGGTGTCTCCAAGGGGATATCGGTGGCTGTCACCCATCCCAGAAATCGGGGGAGACGGTGATGATTCCCTGTTTCCAGACCACCGATTTTCTACGCTTCAGATCCTGAAGCAGGCGGGACAGGGTTTCCGGAGTTGCGCCGATTGCCGCAGCCAGCTGCTTCTTGTTGATCTCGGCATTGATTTGGTTCCGCACGCCGTATTGCTCTATCAGAAATGCGCGCAGCCGGTGTTCGACATCCTGGCTCGTCAACTGCTGAATCTTATCCGCAAGGTATCGCTGTTTCCGCAGCAGCATTGCGATGAAATCATTCCGAAAATCCTCCTGCCGCAAAAGGTCCAGCAGATCGCGGCGTAGAAGTTTCAATACCAGAATGTCGGTCAACGCCACGGCCGCCACCGGATAGATTTTTTTTTCAAACAGAATCACTTCAGCAAATACTTCGCCGGGCTTGATCACCTTAATGACGACCTCGCGCCCTTCCGGCGAAAGTTTGTGAAGGGATACGCGGCCCCGCGCCAGCAGGTGCATCGCTTCGCCCGGCTCGCCCTCATGAAAGAGAACCGTGTGCTTCGGACGCTGGCTCGGGATGCAGA
>JBEKKY010000109.1:0-10075 GCA_050010475.1 Acidobacteriota bacterium
GAACTTGTCCACATCGGTACCGATCAGGTGGTTGGGGACGATATCGCGCATCATTTCAAACCAAAACTGAGACAACTGAGTCAAGACGGCTCCCTTCATCGGAATGGCCGTGGGGAGAATAACATCGAATGCGGAAATCCTGTCGGTTGCAACCAACAGGAGCTTGTCGCCATATTCATAGATGTCCCGGACTTTTCCCCTCCGCAACAATTTAAATCCGCTCAGGTCTGTCTGGCTGATGACTTCTGACATGCTACCCCCGTTTCAAATTACGAATTACGAATGACGAATTACGAATGAAATGCGATTTGAAATGATACCTTATGGATCGCCACAGCATATGTTTCAATTCGTAATTCGTAATTACGATGCTAGGGCTTCCTGATGATGCCGGAAATCCACCCCAATAATCTTGGAAACACCCGCTTCTTCCATCGTCACACCATAAAGCGTCTGGGCCATCTCCATGGTGTTCTTGTTGTGTGTGATTATGATGAACTGTGTGTTCCGGCTCAACTCCGATATTAACCGTGTGAACCGAACCACGTTGGCATCATCCAGTGGGGCGTCCACTTCATCCAGGACGCAAACGGGACTTGGACGATAACGGAAAATGGCAATCAGAAGGGCAAGAGCGGTCAGCGCCTTCTCGCCGCCTGAAAGAAGCAGAACGTTCTGCAAACGTTTTCCGGGCGGCTGAGCGATAACATCGATGCCGCTTTCCAAAGGATCCCCCTCGTCGAGAAGCCGGAGATCGCACTGTCCCCCTCCGAACAGGATTTGAAAGACTTCTTTGAAATTCTGGCGAATGCATTTGAAGGCTTCTTCGAACTGCTCCACCGATCGGCGGTTGATTTCTGCAATCGCTTTCTGGGTGTCGGCGATCGATTTTTCGATATCAAGTCTCTGTCCGTTCAGGAATTGATAGCGTTGATCCAGTTCCTTGTATTCCTCAAGAGCGCGCATATTGATGGCGCCGAAGTTTTCGATAATCTCCCGCAGCCGATCGTGAGCCTGCAAGACTTCCTCATATTCCCGCTCCCAATCGGAGTCCTGAATTTCGGAGCAAATCTCGGAAATGGACCGATGGAATTCCTCCTGGCAACTGCGCTCCAGGTGCTCGAGATCGCTTTCCAGCCGCGTCTTTTCTATTTCGATCTTGCTGCGTATCCCCATCGCTTCTTCCCGCCTGCCGTGGAGATCTCGAAGCTGTTCTTCGAATTTTTCCAGCGCGCCTCGAAAGGCGGCAAGCTCGCGTTGCCCGGCTTCGAGCGCCGCACCCGCCTGCTGAATCCGCCGGTCGCATTCGGCAATTCTGTCTCGAACCTCCTGTTGAGCGATTGTGAGTTCTTCTATTCTTGTTACGGCCAGAGCCGCTTCCGAGCGGTTGACCTCTGCCCGGTTACGAACTTCCTGCAGTTCCGATGAAAGGCGCCGCAGATCGGAATCCATTGCGGACTTGCGCTCCTGCTTGACAGCGTGGGCAGAGATCAAAATCCCCAGATCCTTCGAAAGCGCGGCGCTCTCAGATCTCAAAGACTGCAGGCGCGCATTGAGTTCGCGCAACTCCTCGGATCCCGTTCCGCTCCGTTCCTCGATTTCTTTGATTTGAGTTGCCGCTTCCATCAGGCGGGATTCCAGAGTTTCTTTTTCGGCGGCCAGTTGCGAAAGCTCGGAATTGGCTACGTTTTCCGCCTGCCCGATTTTTTCCAGTTCCCCTTCCAGCCGGGACATTTCATGTTTGGTGAGAGCGGTCTCTACCTCGAGTTTGCGCGATTCCGCCGTCAGGACTTTCAGAAATTCGGCTGCGGAGGTCTGCTCCTGCTTCAGATTGGCAACCTCTGCTTTCGTCGCTTGGATCTTTTCCTGATAGGCGTTCAATTTTTTGCCCAGCTCGCGTTTTTCCCGCTTCAAAGCAAGGAAGCCGGCCATCGATTTCCGCTCGCCCACGGCGGAAAGGGTCCCGCGCGGAGAGTAGGATTCCCCCGACAACGTCAGGAAATTTGCACCGGAAAAATTTTCCGCCACATGGAAAGCCGTGTTCAAGTCCGAGACCATGATGGTCGAAGCATATTCAGGGAGCGCCCGTTCAAAGGCATCCTTTATTTCCGGGCTCATACGCAGGAGATTGTCGAGATAGCCGACGACTCCTTCCCCACTGACCTGGGGCCGCTCCGATGCTTCGTGTTTCGTGTGCCCATTGCGAAGCGTCATGAAGGTGCATTTGCCTGCACCGATCCGCTTCAGGCGATCGATACTGTGCACCGCATCGTCCCTGCTTTCCACGAGTATGTACTGCAGCGGGTCGTTGAGGTAATCCTCCATCGCGGCTTCATACGCCGGATCGGTTTCAATATGATCTGCGAGAGTTTTCGCCTGGAAGTTTTCTTCGCCCGGGACGCGCGCCGATAAAAATTTCTGGACCCCTTCGGAATAATTGCTGCGGCGGCGCTCAACTTCTTCAAGCGACGAGTACCTGTGCTGCATCAGGCCGTGCTCGTTGACCTGTTCCGAAAGCTCCCCGGATACCTGTTCCACGCGAGCCGCAAGCTGTGCCGCTCTGGCCTCGCAATCGGCGCAATTCTCTGCCAGCTCCTTCTGCCGCCTTTCCTTTTCGGAAAAGTCCTTGCGCACCTGTTCCACTTCGGCGGCCCGCCCGGTGCGTTCTTGGACGGTAACTTGAACCTCATTTTCGAGCCGGCTGGTCCGGGCCGATATGCGCTCGATGCTTTCCTGGTACCGTGCTTGCAGGTTTTTCAGGTCCGAAAGCCTTCCAGCTCCCGTCAGCAAAAACGATCTCAGGTCGTCGATTTTGGTTTCGGTTTGATGGATGGCATCCTGCAATACCTCGCTCTTTGCCTGTTCCGAGTCCAGGATTTCCCGCTCGCGAGAAATTTCCTCCACAAGGGCTTTCGAGGAATTGCCGATGCGCTCGATTTCACGCTGGATGAGTTCCTTGCGTTCCTCGATCGCCTTTTGCTCCCTGTCCAGTTCTCCGCCGCGCGCCAGCAGGCCCAACTTTTGAGTTTCCTGATTCTCCAATGTGTTCTGGGCATTTCCCGCCTCAATTTTCAGGCCGGCCAGCTGTTCCCGGGTACTGTTGACTTCTTCCTCCTTGGTGCTGCAGGACCTCCACGACGCCTCTCGCGCACTCTCGGCAGCCGCAAGTTCGGATAGAATTGTCCGCTCCTGTTCCTGGGCAGCAACGAAACGGGAGGAGCATTCGGATAACCTTCCACGGAGTTGCCGTTCTTCCATCCCAACCTTTAAGCGCTGGATGGAACGCAACTCCTCGCGCAGCCTGCTGTAACGGCGCGCCTTGGCTGCCTGCCTTCGAAGAGAATTTAGCTGACGGACCACTTCCCGAATTATATCCTGCGCGCGCACCAGGTTCTGCTGCGCCAGTTCAAGTTTCATTTCTGCGGAATAGCGGCGGCTTTTGAATAATGTGATTCTTGCCGCTTCCTCGATGAGGGCGCGCCGTTCCGCAGGTTTTGAGCTCAGAATCTGGCCGATTCTCCCCTGCTCCAGAATTGCATAGGAATTCGGTCCGAGCCCCGTGCCTTCGAATAGGGTTTGGATGTCTTTGAGACGGCAGCGATGACCGTCCAGGTAGTATTCGCTCTCGCCTGAACGATACAGCCTCCGGCCGACTGTGAATCCTTCGGGATTCAGGTTGGGAACGCCGGGAATTTCCAGGGGGTTTGCCAGAGCCATCGTAAGGACCACCTCGGCATACCCGGTGGGTTTGCGCGCCTGAGTTCCATTGAAAATGATCCCTTCCATTTTGTCCGTGCGCAGTGACTTGGCGCTTTGTTCCCCAACGACCCAGCTGATGGCATCGGCGATATTGCTTTTGCCGCAGCCGTTCGGGCCGACAATTGCCGTGACCCCTTCATTAAAAGGGATGTGAGTGCGATCGCAAAAGGACTTGAATCCGACAAGTTCCAGTTTCCTGATTTGGTTCATTGAGGCTCATTACCCCCGTTAAGTACGAGATGAATTCATCGCGGGCGACCAGCCGGCCGCCCTTCCGCTTCCTTACTGCAAGTTCAAATGAAAGAAGTTGGCCACCTGCCTGTCATAGCTCTTGAGATCCTCCCCGTTCATCAGGTGAGTGCGTGAAGTCTTGAATGAAATCATTTCCTTTTGGGGTTGGATCCTGTCGTAGATCGCCGTAGTCAGATACCCCAATTCCCGCCGGTTTTCACCCTTGATGAAAAGGATCGTTCGATCGGAAATCGCCTGCAAAGGGAGTTGTTGGTTCGAGAGAGAACCGTCCCGGATGTGAACCAGCCTGAATATCTCGAAGCAGCCAAATTGCACGAGACTGTTTTCCAACCCGAAGTCTTCCGCAATTCTATAACCTATAAAGTCCGCGATCGATTCAAAAGCGCCGTCCACCACGATTGCGCGGACTTCGATACAGGCTGCGGCTGCCCTGAGCGCTGCGTACGCACCCACATCGACGCCCCAGATGCCTACGCGGGATCGGTTGCTTTCAGGCCGGTTCTGCAGAAACTGAACTGCCTGCAGCATGTCTTGGGATTCCAACAGTCCCAGAGTGCTTTCCCCCTGGGGAGTAGCCCCGCTGCCCCGCTGGTCGTAAACCAAGAGGTTGAATCCATTTTCGTGTAGAGCGGCGGCCAGACTCAGAGCATCCGACCTGCTCATTCCATAGCCCGGGGCAAGGATGATTCCTGGAGCGCCCTTCAATCCCGGAATCCACCACCCTGGCATTTCAATCCGATCCTTGGTCGGAATCCCCACTTCCAGGGAAGGCAATAGATAATGCGAGGGATCCACAGCTTCCTGTGCCCTCTCGGGATAAGAAATTTTGTATACCAGCACTCCCAGAATCACAACGACGCCGCCCAGCAAAATGGTGAAAGCCGGAAGCACCATCCAAAAAAACCTTCCTACGTGAACTCTTGCCGCAAGAGACCGCTTCAAATCAGCCTCCTAAAAGCTACGTCCAGGAGAGCTTGGCAGCTAATACAATATCCCGGTCAGCTAGTACAAACCGGCCTGCAACCAACGATTTTTTGATACTCCGCGCTTGTGAGCAGCCAATGAATACGTGGCTCAATATAGCACAGGCAGACCTGAAGAACCAAAAAAAATCACAATATATCGGGGGTGATTGGCTCTTGACCACTACATATTGAGGCCGTGTCTCGACCTCAGGACAGTCTTGAATCTTCGTAAATCGTCTGGTGTGTTGATATTAGCCAGATCCGCATCTTTAAACTTGCCTTCGTCAGGACTGACCCACCTTATCGCAAGGGAGTCGTCAAGAAAGGTTTTGATTACCTTATTCGCTCCTCGCTTCAAAGCGCCCTCAACGGACGGGAGGCACGTCCTGCGATACACGGCACACAATGGATGGACAACCCCGTCGCGGGTGCGTGGGATAGCAGCGTCAAAACCTTCTGCCATTGAGACCAGGTTTTTTATGAGCGGAGTTTTTAGATTTGGGAGGTCGCAGGCGAGCACAATATACAGAGAACAGACATTGTGGAGCATGGCCGAATGAAAGCCTCCCAGAGGACCATGACCCGCGAAATGATCGGGAATCACCGGAAAATCAAGGAAGTTGTAGCTCAGACAATCGTTGGATGAGATCAGGATTCGGTCGGTTACCGGACGTATGCGCTCGATCAGCAACTGGATCAGGGGTTGCCCTCCGATATCCAGCAAGGCTTTGTTGAAACCCATCCTGCGGCTTCGCCCCCCTGCGAGAATCACGGCGCACACATCAGTGGAGTCCATGGGAAAAAGTTAGGCTATTGGATAGGTAAAGATCAAGAGAAAGCGTTTGCGCGTTTACGGGTTCACGCGTTTCGTGCCCTGTTTCCAGGCAGCGTAAACGCGTGAACCGGTATACGCATAAACGCGTGATATACTTGACACTTTTGGAAGGTGAATGAATGAAAAGAACATGGCTCACAGCGGCTCTAGTTGCGCTGGTGCTTGTGCAGGCTTCGTCAGGTCTTCCGGCAAATACCGATTTCTTCAGGGTGGAAGACGTGCGGCCCGGTATGAAGGGCATGGGGAAAACATGTTTCCGCGGAACCAAGCCGGAGGAATTTCAGGTGGAGATTCTTGGCGTCCTGCATGGAATCAATCCCGGGGCAAGTGCCGTGCTGGCGAAATTCAGCGGAGAATTTCTCGACAAAACGGGGATATTTGAAGGCATGAGCGGCAGCCCTGTATTCATTGACGGAAAGCTTCTGGGTGCAGTCGCTTTTTCTTATTCATTCGCCAAGGAGGCAATTGGCGGGATTACTCCGATCGCGCAAATGGTCGAAGCTTTTGAACAGCCGGCGACTATTTCTTCAGGCAGCAGAGTGGCTTTCAAAAAGAGCAGTCTTTGGAACTTCAGCTTGCCTGGAGATCAGGGAAGCTCCAAACCATCTGCTTTCACTTCCGGCGAGGTCAATAAATCATCGGTCCTGCCTGAATTCGGAGGGCATGGCCTCATTCCGATTGCAACGCCGCTTAGCCTTGCCGGGTTTGAATCCGAAACCTTGAAGGTTTTTGCTCCAGAATTCCGGGCGATCGGCATGTCCTTATTGCAAGGCGTGGGGGGTGTGGGCCCGGACAAAGACGGGGCGCAAGGAATTGACGACTCTCCACTCGAGCCCGGTTCCAATCTGGTCGTCCCGCTGGTCCGGGGAGATCTCGATCTTTCCGCCGGCGGCACTGTCACCTATATCGACGGAAACCGGCTCTATGCCTTTGGCCACAGCATGCTTGAGTTGGGATTCACGGAACTGCCCATGTACAAAGGCAGAGCGATCACGGTCTTTCCCAGTCTCGAAAGTTCTTTCAAAATTCTCGAGACCGGCGAGTTGGCAGGTGCCATTCGCCAGGACAGAGGCACGGGAATATTCGGCGTCATAGGGGAAAAGCCGCGCATGGTGCCCCTCAACGTGCATCTGACAACGAGCAGAGGACTCAAAAAAGAGTTGCGGTACGAGTTGGCGCGCGATCCCTTCCTGACTCCGCTTCTGGTCAACCTCACTGTATACAATACGATCATTGCGTCTGAACGCGCGCAGGGGTCGGTTACTCTCAAGGTCAAGGGAAAGATCAACATTAAAGGAGAAGAAGAAGTTGTCGTCGAAAACCGTTTTTCCTCGGACAGCGACGCTTCCAGGTCCGCATCTCTCTCAATTGCGGTGCCTGTCAACTACCTGATGGCTGGAGGTTATAAAAACCTGGATCTCCAAAAGATCGACCTGGAAATTTCGTCTCAGGAGAGTGACCGGACGGCGGTTTTGGATTCCATCCGTTTCAGCCGCACGGAAGTGAAAGCCGGGGAATCTCTGAACCTTGAGCTTTCCTGGAGGAAAGCCAATGGAGAAGCGATACAGGAGCAGTACCCGGTGAAAATTCCGGCGAATGCATCTCCCGGAGCCCTGACAATGCTGGTTTCAGACGGCGCGACGCTGATGACGCTGGATGAGCAGGAGGAAGGGGAAGATCTGATTCCTCGTGACCTTACGCAGCTGATAAAGTTCATCAATAATCTTCGGAAAAATGACCACCTGTATGTGCGGTTCTTCCGCCAGGAACCTGGGGCAATGGTGAAGGGGGAAGGATTGCCGGGACTGCCTCCATCCATACTTTCGATTCTCAAATCGGAGCGCAAGGTGGGCGCCGTAACTCCGATTCACACATCCGCGCTGATGGAATACGAATTACCGCCGGGCGATTACATGGTTACAGGTGCAAAAATTCTGAAGCTGACAGTCAGTCCTTGACGATTTCAGAAATGGAAACCGCGGATTTCCGGTGATTCACGCGGAGTACAATCCGCGAAAATACTCAGAAATCCGCGGCTTGAAAATATTATTGGAGTTTCGATGCGACACCGAGGATTCGCGCTGCTGACAATTCTTTTTGCCCTCTCGATCGCTGCCTGGGCTGTTGCTCCTCAGTTTTGGGAAAATTTTTCTCAAGAGGAATTGCTGAAGGGCAGACTCGATCACGTGTCTCTTACCCCGGAGGGAAGGCTTTTTCTCGCCTCCGCCTTCGAGGTCGTATATGACACCGGCCAACCTTACATTTTTTCCATGGTCCGCGATAAAGGCGGCAATCTTTATGTGGGTACCGGGGACGAAGGAAAAGTTTTCAAAATAGATCCGCAGGGGAAGGGAAGCCTGTACTTCCAATCCAAGGAATTAGATATATTCGCTCTAGCTCTCGACAGTTCCGATACGCTGTATGTGGGCACGTCGCCCGATGGGAAAGTGTACAGAGTGACCGGCGCAAACCAGGCCACCGAATTCTGCAATCCGGAAACCAAATATATCTGGTCAATGCTTTTCGACGACGCAGGGAATCTCTACATAGGGACCGGTGCAAATGGGACTATTTACAAGGTCGATAAGAGCGGGAAGAAAGCGCCCTTTTATACCTGCAGCGACAATCACGTGGTGTGCCTCGCTCGGGAGAATAGCAACAACATACTGGCGGGAACGTCGCCGGCAGGTCTGGTCGTTGAAGTCACCCCGGAAGGGAAGGGATTTGCCCTGGTGGACACGCCGTTGGAAGAAGTGCACTCGCTAACCATCGATCGCTTCGGCACCATATACGCGCTGGCCTCATCCGGGAAAGGCTTGGGAGCAATATCTCCCTCGAAGCCTGCAGCTCCCTCCACAGGGACGGCCGCCGGCGCTGCCACGGCTACTATCAACATCGAATCGATTGTCGGGTTGCTGGAAAAGACGAAAGACACAAAGGCCGTAACGGCTCCGGGCGGGGAAAAGGAATCGGCCGGAGCCAAGTCAGCCGTATATGCCATTACCAGAGAAGGAAATGCGGAGACCATTTATAGTTCCACCGAACAACTGGTGTACAACGCAATCCTGCGTGGAGATGGATCGCTATTAGTCGCAACTGGTCCCAAGGGGCGTCTCCTTTCAATCGACGCTGCAAAACAGGTTACTGTTGTTACGGATACGCCCGAAGAGGAGCTGACCTGCTTGGTAGCCGCCGGCGATACGATTTATGCCGGCGCAAGCAATCAAGGGAAGGTATACAAACTTTTGCCTCAAAGGGCTCAAACCGGGACTTTCGAATCCAATGCCCTCGACGCCAAGATTGTCTCTTCCTGGGGGAAGATATCCTGGCGCGTTTCAAATCCCGGCGGTACGAACATAGAGCTTTCAACCAGAACCGGGAATACCGATAAAGCCGATAGTTCCTGGAGCGATTGGAGCCCTCCCTACTCGGCTCCGGGCCAGCAATTAACGAGTCCTCGAGCCCGCTACCTGCAGTGGCGCGCGGTTTTTAAAGGAGGATCCGGATCCGCTTCAAGCGCCGCTGCGGATGTCCTTGAAAAAGTCCAGATCCCCTATTTGCAGCAGAACCTGAGGCCTCAAGTTACCAGCATCGATGTTCTGCCGTACGGTATAGAGCTTCAGAAGCAACCTTCATTGAGCGTGGGCTTGACGCTTGTTACTCCGGCCACCACACCCGACGGTCGATCGCTGAATTCGCCCCGGGAACGAGGAAGGGACCACCAGCCACTTGCCCCGCGCCAGGTTCTTCAGCCGGGTGCTCAATCGTTCACCTGGAAGGCCACAGATGACAATGACGACACGCTGGAGTACTCGCTCTATTTCAAAGGTGACGGTGAAGCCGATTGGAAACTGCTGGAGAAGAAGCTTACCGACACCTTTTATACGCTGAATGCTGCCTCTCTTCCCGACGGCGTCTACAGGGTAAAGGTGGTTGCCAGCGATGCACCGAGCAATCCATACGACAAGTTTCTGATAGGGGAGCTGATCTCGGCCCCATTTGCAATTGCCAATACTTCTCCCAAGCTGGAAATCACCGGAAATAAGGTGAGCGGGAAAAGGGTGGAAGCGCAGTTTCGGGCCGTTGTTGCCACCGGTCGGATCGGCACGGCCGAATTTTCGATCGATGGCGGCGAGTGGAATCTCGTTTTTCCGGTAGACGGAATTGCAGATTCTGCCCAGGAAGACTATAAAATCACAACGCCGGAGCTTCCGATGGGTGAGCACCTCATCGGAATTCGAGCCAGCGACGCCAACGGAAATAC
>JBEKKY010000110.1:0-10039 GCA_050010475.1 Acidobacteriota bacterium
AAACGCGTAAACGCGTGAACCCGTGAACGGTTTAAAAGGACACACAAATGCATCTGCCCGATGGAATTGATGTCATCTCCCGCCGCAGATTTTTAACTCTCCTCTCCGCTTCTGCATCCCTTGCTCTGGGCTCTTCCTGCTCCAAAATCGATCGGGGGACGATCGTGCCGTATACAAGACGTCCCAGCGAGATCATCCCGGGAGTCGCCACTTATTACGCAAGTACTTTCCAGGAAGGTCTGGCAACCCACGGCGTCCTCGTGAAAACGCGCGAGGGGAGGCCCATCCACGTTGAAGGGAATGTGGAGCATGCCGTATCCAAAGGGAAAACCAGCCTGCGGGCGATGGGAGATCTGCTGGGGCTCTACGATCCGGACCGGTTCCACTTTCCTTCCTACAAAGGTGTGCCGGTTTCATGGGATGACGCCGTCAAAGCCCTGGCCAAAGCTCAATCGGACGCCCGGTTGATGGAGAAACCGGTGCTCTTTCTTACGAACGCCCTGCTTTCTCCGACGCAAAGAGCTCTCCTGGGCGATTTGAAACTTGTGTTGCCGAGCTTGCATCACGCCGCCTGGGAGCCCGCAGGGCCGCACACGGAGATGGTTGCCTCCAAGGCGCTGTACGGCCAAGCCAAAATCCCAAGACTGCATTTGGACAGGGCAGACGTGGTTCTTTCGCTCGAGTCGGACTTCCTGGGGACGGACCCGAACGCGCCCATTTTCATTCAAGACTTTGCCTGCCGTCGATCCATTTCGGAACCGTCCGCTGCGATGAATCGTCTTTGGGTGCTCGAAGGCAACATGACCCTTACCGGCGCCAACGCGGATCAACGTCTGCAGGTCAGACCTTCAAGAATGGCCGGTGTTGCGTTCGCTCTAGCCCGGGAGCTGAATCACTATCACTCAATCCCTCTTCCCGCCGGCATTAAATCGGAAGAGTTGATGCCCTTTGATCTGGGAAATTCGGCTCAGGCTGCAGGGGTCCACACTTCCGCACTCAGGCTGCTGGCAGAAGATCTGGCGCACGCCGGAAAATCGGCGCTTGTATTGGCCGGCCCGGCGCTGAATCCGGAAGCGCACATCGCGTGTCACCTGCTCAATCTCATGCTCGGCGCTGAGGGGAATGCGCTGGAACTGAGCACTGCTTCTCCACCTCCGGAACTGATCGGATTTTCTGAGCTCCAGTCGATCCTGAAAGAAGCGGCACAGGGGAAATTTGCCCTTGGGGTTTTTTGGGGAACGAATCCGGCGTACGCATTCCCGGACCTGTCTCTATGGAAGAGTGCTGTTGCGAAGATTCCGGAAACGTTCCGGATCGGCCTGTATGAAGATGAAACAGCGCTTGATTGCGCCTGGAGGCTTCCAGAGCATCACTGGCTGGAGTCCTGGGGTGACTTTGAAGCCTCTCCCGATTTCGTGAGTCTCCGGCAGCCGGTAATCGGGCCGATTCACGACAGCAGGCAGGCGGAAGAGCTGCTGCTTTTGTGCATGCGGAAGATGAAGGTCCAGACAGCCCGCAGTTACCTGGAATACCTGAAATCGAGATGGCAGTCTGACGTTTACCCTGCAGGGAGCCCGGTTCCATTCGAATACTTCTGGAATGCCGCTCTCCACAATGGCGGTGCAAAGCGTGAACCGCGGAAGCAGCCTCCGCTCGAGGTCAATCCGGATGCATTCCAAAGAGCATTCGCATCAGCCAGGAACGAAACGGCACAACCATCGGCGGATTTGGAATTGATTTTGTCTACGGCTTCCGGCGTATACGACGGGCGTTATGCAAACAACGGCTGGCTGAATGAACTCCCCGACCCCGTTACGAAAGGGACTTGGGGCAATCCGTTGATTCTCTCCGTGTCCGATGCCGAACGTCTTGATCTCAAAGAAGGGGATGTAGTCAAAATTTCGAGAGCCGGCGCAGTTGTGGAATCGCCTATTCTCATCCAGCCCGGACAATCTCCAGGAGTTGCGGGACTTACTCTTGGTTACGGCCGACGGACAGGCAATGTTGCGGTGAATGTCGGAGTGAACGCCTATTCGTTGATCGAGGTTGCAGCGGGTTCACCTTATCTGATCTCCAACGCAAAAATAGTGCGTAGTGAAAAGCACGAGTGCCACGCTATTCCAAGAACTCAGGAACACGACCGAATGGAGGGACGGGACCTGGTGCGCTCGTGGACTTTAGCGGAGTATTCGAGGGAAACCGGAAAGCGAGACAGCAATCCCGAATCGCAGCACGTGCTGTCCCTGATTCCTGACCCGAAATTCCCGCAACACAAGTGGAGCATGGTGATCGACCTCTCGGCCTGCACAGGCTGCAGCGCCTGCGTGATTGCATGCCAGTCTGAAAACAACATTCCGGTTGTGGGGCCGGACAGGATCGTCAAAGGGAGGGGGATGCATTGGATCCGGATTGACCGCTACTATGAGGGCGATCTGCACGATCCGACAGTGCTTCACCAGCCCATCTTGTGTCAGCACTGTGACGATGCGCCGTGCGAGATTGTTTGTCCCGTCAACGCCACTACCCACAGCCCGGATGGCCTGAACCAGATGGTTTACAACCGGTGCGTGGGCACACGATACTGTTCCAACAACTGCCCCTTCAAAGTCCGGCGTTTCAATTTCTTCGACTACACCTCGATGAAAAAAGAACCCGAGAGCCTGGTCTACAACCCGGATGTGACCGTTCGCCCGCGAGGAGTCATGGAGAAATGCACCTTCTGCATTCAGCGCATCCAGAATGCAAAACAGAAGGCCAGGGCCGAATCCAGACAGATTGTGGACGGTGAAATTCAGCCTGCGTGCGCTGTGGCGTGTCCTGCAGGCGCGATCGTGTTCGGCGATCTGAACGATGCGAATAGCCGTGTGGCGAGGCTGTCGAAAATGAACCGAAGATACCGTTTGCTCGAAGAGCTGGGGATCAAGCCGTCCGTGACGTATCTTGCGGATATTTCGAATCCGGCGATCGGAAAGGGTAGAGCATGAATTCCCAGGTTGGCACTTTACCCAAGTCAGGTTTCCCCGAGGGTTTGAGAGAACCCCCGATTCTGATCGGCTCCATCAGTCCGGGCGAACTGGACGACCAAGTCCTCAGCCATGTTTATAAGAAGCCGCCGAAAGCCTGGTTTATTGCGTTTGCCTGCACCTCAACGGCTCTTCTCATCGGCCTGTCGATGATTGGTTATACTCTGGCAGTTGGCATCGGCGCCTGGGGAAACAACATACCCGTCGCCTGGGCTTTCGATATTACTAACTTTGTCTTCTGGGTCGGGATCGGCCATGCCGGAACATTGATATCCGCGATTCTGCTGCTGTTCCGGGCGCGGTGGAGAAATGCGATCTCGAGGTTCTCGGAGGCCATGACAATTTTTGCGGTCATGTGCGCGGGCATTTTTCCGCTGATTCACGTCGGACGGCCCTGGCTTGCATTTTTCCTATTTCCTTATCCAAACCAGCGCGGGATCTGGCCGAACTTCCGTTCTCCTTTGATTTGGGATGTATTTGCGGTGAGTACCTATTTCAGCGTTTCTCTCCTCTTCTGGTACCTTGGCCTCATGCCGGATCTGGCATCTCTTCGCGACCGAACGCTCGGCCGGGTGCGAAAGTTTATCTATTCCATCCTGGCCTTGGGCTGGCGGGGCGCCGCGTCCCACTGGCAGCATTATGAACGCGCCTACCTGATCATCGCAGGGCTGGCCACAGGGTTGGTGCTTTCCGTTCACAGCGTGGTGTCATTCGATTTTGCCGTTTCGCTCGTGCCCGGCTGGCATATGACCATTTTCCCGCCGTATTTTGTCACCGGAGCCATTTTTGCGGGATTCGCAATGGTCGTGATGGCGCTGGTTGTCGTCCGGACGACGATGCGCCTGGAGAATTTGATTACCGACTATCACCTGGAAGTAATGAACAAGGTTATCCTCACCTGCTCCTGTCTGATGGGCTACGCTTACCTGCTCGAGGGTTTTACCGCCTGGTACAGCATGAATCCGTATGTCCACCACACGTTCATGCAGTATATCGCGGGAACTTATTGGTGGGCGGGCTGGACGACCATCACATGCAATATCCTGATTCCCCAGCTGCTGTGGTTCCGCCTGGTCCGCCGGAGTTATGGGGGAATGATTTTCGTTGCGGTCGCCGTCACGATTGGAATGTGGTTTGAACGTTTTGTTATTATCGTGAGTTCGCTTCACCAGGATTTTCTGCCGTCTTCATGGCATATCTACAAGCCGACGATCGTTGATTATGGAATTCTTCTTGGATCATTCGGGCTTTTCTTCAGCCTTGTTCTTCTCTTCGCAAGAGTGCTGCCGGTCATCGCGACTACGGAGATGAAGGTGATTCTGCCCGGGTCGCAGCCGCATCCCAAAGGAGGCTCTCATGCCTGATCGCGGCCCCTTCTCGGTTGTCGGAATATTCGACAGCGCGCAACTGCTGATGAAAGCCATACCGGAGATAAAGGCAAAGGTGCCGGCTTGCCTGGAGGCTTACACGCCTTATCCCATCGAGGGCATCGACAAACTTCTGGGGCTGAGGAAATCGCCGATCGGCGGAATGGTGCTCGTAATGGGCATTATTGGCGCGATTGCGGGGATAGGATTTGAGTTGTGGACGAGCGGCTGGGATTATCCCCTGATGACAGCCGGGAAGCCGTATTTCTCCTGGGAAGCTTTTATCCCGATTATGTTCGAAGTAACGGTCCTGTTCGCGACCTTCACGGCGGGCTTGGGCATGCTTCTCCTGCTGAACCGCCTTCCCTTGTTCCGTCATCCCATGCTGCGCTCGAAATCGATGCCGCTAATTACGAGGAACAAGTATGCCCTGGCAGTGGAAGCAGGCGGCGCCGAACTCGATGTCGAGTCCGTTTCCAGGATTTTCAAGGAGTCGGGCGCAGAATCGGTGGAAGTGATCGAGCAACCGGAGCCGGCGGCTCCCGTTTCTCCAATATTAATCGCGAACGTGCTCGGCGCCGTTGTTATTTCCTGCATCCTGGCAGGATTTCTGACATATTGGGTCACAAAACTATTTCCGGTTTCGGTGCCGATGGTACACATGCTCGATCAGCCGCGACTCGATCCGCAGCGCGCAGACAGTTTTTTCAAAGATGGATTCGGAATGCGCATGCCCGTTCCGGATACCGTGTCGCACGATTCCATGCCTTATCTAATCCGGAACCAGGATTATGCCGGAGATCTGGTGAATCCTCTGCCCAGATCAGAAGACGTTTTGAATCGCGGGCGGCAAGCATTTAACAGTTACTGCGCCGTTTGCCACGGCTTGCTTGGAGACGGCACTCCTTCGCTGACAGCGGCCTACGGAGCTAAACCCGCAAATCTCGTCTCTCTGAAGGTAATCAATCTTCCGGACGGCAAGATTTACCACGTGATTATGACCGGGAAAAATGCGATGCCTGCATATTCCGCGGACCTGTCTGAGAACGAGCGCTGGGCTGCCATTCATTATGTTCGGGTGCTGCAGAGGGCAATGAATGCGAAGGATGAAGACATACCAAAATGATTGACGATTTTAGATTGACGATTGACGGTTTGAAAAACCATCTGCGGCAGTACTGGCTTTTCCAATCGTCAATCGTCAATTGGAGGAGAATCACGGTGAACCGGTTGAAAACAACCGCTGCAATTGGACTCGCTGGCGTCATAGCGGCCTTTCTCTTTTCCGGGCGGGATCGGTTCTGGACTAACTGGATTCTCTGGTTTCTGTTTCTGCTGACGATCGGGTTAGGCTCCCTTTTCATCGTCGCCCTGGAACATGTGGTCGGAGCAACGTGGAGCACGCCACTGCGGCGTGTCCCGGAGCGGCTCTCCAGTTTTGCGCTCCTGATGGTGCCGGCGGCGCTCGTTGCTCTTTTGTCGCTTCAATTTCTGTATCCTTGGGCAAGGCCCGGGGCGTTCAACAATCCTGTCATTGCAGGGAAATTGTCGTGGTTGAACGTCCGGTTTTTTTCGATTCGTGTCATCCTCTGTGCCGGCCTATGGCTCCTTGCCTACCGTATATTGGTAACCGGTTCAATACGGCAGGACCGAAAACGGGATCCGCAATTCAATTTGCGCGCCCGGCGCTTTGCCCCTTTCTTCATGATCATTTTTGGGATCACGATTACGGTAGTTGCCTTCGACTGGATTTCAAGCCTCGATCCGGCCTGGTACAGCGATATATTCGGCGTTTACATTTTTGCCGGGACTTTCCTGGCCGGGCTAGCGGCCACTACGCTGGCGCTTTTATATCTGAAGAGCCGCGGACGTCTTCAGGAGGTCGGGCCGGATCATATGTACAATCTGGGCGGATTTTTATTCGCCTTCACGGTATTCTGGGCCTACATCGGTTTTGCTCAGTACATGCTCATGTGGTACGCGAATATGCCTGAAGAAGTGTTCTGGTATAAGGAACGTCTTCAGGGGGCATGGGGTCCCCTTTTGCTTGCTTTGGCCGTTTTTCACTTTCTTATCCCGTTTTTCATCCTAATACCGCGCGAAGCCAAGAAGGATCCAAAGTTTCTTTTCTGGACTGCGGCCCTCCTGCTCCTTTCGCACTGGCTGGATCTGTACTGGATGATATTTCCTATCCTCGGGCGCGGTCTTCTCTTGGGATGGCCGGAGTTTTCGTTTGGCCTTTTGGTTGTCTCCGGCGGCTTGCTCTGGATACGGCATGTCATGAGTCGCGGGCCGGATATGCCTATCGGGGATCCATTGCTCGATGAGGGCCTGGGGTTCCGTCTATGATCGAAAAGTATTTGGACGAGAACGAACTCAAAAGACTGGTTTCGAGTCTGGTAGTCGTGCTGGGCTGCCTGATTATTGCGGGCCTCTTCGCGAGCATTGTGGCGCCGGGTCTTCGAAACGCCAACCGGCCCGAGACCCCCACGGCAGTTACATCCGTGGTTGGAGAAACCGGGTGGCTGGATCCGACGGAGTTCCCGCCCCAGAGGGGCGCTGTCATTCTCCCGGTCGATCCCAAAACGCTCATGACTCCTACGGCTGAGTTGCTTGCCCGCGGGAAGATGCTTTTCGAGGGCAACTGCACGGCATGCCACGGCACTCAGGGGCGCGGGGACGGTCCTGCTTCCGCCACAATGGATCCACGCCCGCGCAACTTCACGAGTCCTGAAGGATGGAAGAATGGCTACGATGCACCCGGCATTTTTAAAACCCTGAGCGAAGGGGTCAACGGCACATCGATGTCTCCTTTTGACTACCTGCCTAAAAAGGACCGGATGGCGCTTGTGCATTATGTTCAATCATTGGGTACATTCCCGCGCAATACGGCCGATGCGAAGGCCATGGATGAGCTGTCCGGAAAGCTGGCAGCCGCCGGTGAGAAGGTTCCGAACAAAATTCCCGTCAGCATGGCAATGAGCAAACTGGAGGAGGAATACACTGCTCCGCCGCCTCTGGCAATCGACAAAGATGACCATAGCCCCGGAGCGGAGGTCCTCCGGCGAGTCCTGGTGGATGGAGCTCGAGCCTCGGAATTCCTGGTTCAATCAAGGCTGTGGAGGTTCGGTTATCGGGAGCTTGCCGCCAGTGTAGTTCTTGAGACACCCGAAAATGGTTTTTCGGTCAGCTCGGCTGGTCTGGGACCTTCGGACTGGCAACTACTGCAGTCCGAGCTTCTAGAGCGAATTAAGCCGAAGTGACGGAGGGGAAATAATGGCGAGAATAACCCAAGCGCTTGTCCTGGTTCTGTCAATTGCTGTAGCCGGGAATGCGCAGATGAAGTCAGCCTCGGATGTGGGGATCGACGAAAAACTCGGGTTAAAAGTTGCCCTGGATACGGTTTTGAAGGATGAGGATGGGAAAGATATCACGCTTCGCCAGCTGATCGACAAGCCGACAATCCTTTTGTTCAATTATTTCCGGTGCCCCGGGATCTGTCCGGTGCTCATCAGCAACATGGTGCACGTCGTAAACCAAATGAACCTCAACCCTGGAAAGGATTACCGGCTGATCGCCGTCAGTTTCGATCCTACAGATACTCCTGAAAAGGCGAGAGAGAAAAAAGCGAATTACCTGAACCAGATGAAAAGGCCGTTTTCGCCGGAAGACTGGCACTTTCTAACCGGGACTGCGGAAAACACCAGGACGGTTGCGGATTCGACCGGTTTCAATTACCATCCGCAGGGAGACATGTATGTCCACCCTGGCGCCATTATCGCGCTCACTCCAAAGGGAGTCATCAGCAGATACCTGTACGGCACCAGTTTTCTCCCGGCGGATGTTGAGATTGCGATTCAGGAGGCTGCCGGGGGCCAGGTGCTCCCGACCGTTTCCAGGGTATTGTCGTTCTGCTACGTATCCGACCCGGAGGGAAGGGGACGGGTGTTTAGCGTGACCCGCTTTGCGGGCGCGGCCACTCTGTTTATTGCCGCCGTGTTCCTCGTCTTTGTTTTGAGGGGAAAATCCAGGAGAAAAGCGAAGGATCTGCATACATAGAACCGGGAAAGCCGATCCCCGATAGCGATTGCGATAGCGATGCCGATTCCGATTTTGGAGTATTCATATGAGCTACTTGGATGAAGGGGGGCGGAAGGGGATCCGGAGTTGGATCTTTTCCACGGACCATAAACGGATCGGAATTCTTTACCTCGCCTCCATGGTTTTTCTTTTTTTTGTTGCCGTGACAATCGGCGTGCTCATGAGAATTGAACAGCTCACAGTCCATCCGCCTCTTTTTGCGCCGCAGACCTACAATGCATTCTTCACGGTTCACGGTGTGATTATGATTTTTATGTTCGTGCTCCCGGGGCTCCCTGCGGTTTTCGGGAATTTTTTCATGCCCATTCTGATTGGTGCGAGAGATGTTTCGTTCCCGCGCCTGAACCTGATGTCGTGGTACTTCTTTATTGCAGGCGCTGCGCTGGTAGTCGCGTCTCTGTTCACCGGGAAAGGGCCGCCAGACACCGGCTGGACCTTCTATGTTCCTTTCAGTATCAGAACCGGCACGAATGTCACGCTGGGGGTGTTTGGAGCGTTTGTCTTGGGGAGCTCCTCCATTTTAACAGGTCTGAACTTCTTAACGACAATCCACAGGTTGCGGGCTCCTGGAATGGGTTGGCACCGGATGCCGCTGTTTGTCTGGTCGTTGTATGGGACAGCCTGGATCCAGGTCCTCGCGACTCCAATCATCGGGATTACCCTGCTGCTGGTGATCGCCGAGCGTGTGTTCGGAATCGGGGTATTTGATCCGGCCAAAGGAGGCGATCCGCTCCTGTACCAGCATCTTTTCTGGATCTACTCGCACCCTGCTGTCTACATCATGATCCTGCCGGCAATGGGTGCTGTCACCGAAATAATTCCAACCTTTGCCCACAAGATGGTTTTTGGATACAGAGCAATTGCTTATTCCTCCATTGCAATCGCATTTCTCGGCTCCGTGGTATGGGGGCACCATATGTTTACGAGCGGAATGTCTGAAGCCGCCAATTTGGTTTTCTCGTTGCTCACATTTATCGTGGCGGTTCCAAGTGCGATCAAAGTTTTCAACTGGACGGCGACGCTTTACAAGGGATCCATCGAAGTCAGACCGCCCATGCTGTTTGCCCTCACATTCATCTTTCTTTTTTGCATCGGCGGGCTTACGGGCCTGATGCAGGGCGCCCTGGCAGTCAACGTGCAGGTTCATGACACCTATTGGATTGTCGGACATTTTCACTACGTAATGTTCGGCGGCGCCGGAATGGGGTTTTTTGCGGCGCTTCTCTACTGGTTCCCGAAAATGTTCGGCAAGACCTACAATGAAAAAGCGGCCATGCTTTCCTGGATCCCGATTTTCGTCGGATTCAACATGCTCTATTTCAGCATGCTGGTTTTGGGATATATGGGAATGCCGCGGCGTTACTTTACACACTTGCCCCAATATCATACCGGGCACGTGATTGCGTCCGTGGGCGGTTTCATTCTGGCCATCGGGCTTGTGATCTTTTTTGCCAATTTAATTGTTGCTTTGTTCAAAGGGAAAAAGGCTGAGCAGAATCCCTGGGGAGGGGTAACGCTGGAATGGCAGATTCCGACTCCTCCACCGTT